>NZ_JACVVG010000038.1:0-45613 GCF_016647875.1 Pseudomonas sp. S36
CATGTGAGAGTAGGTCATCGTCAAGATTCATTTCGCAAAACCCCTATCTGCACATGCAGGTAGGGGTTTTGTCTTTGTGGGCTAGAAACTCCCCAGCCCCGTGATATCGTTCCCCATCACGTCACCCGCGCCCGCCAGAGACCTGCCGATGTCCAACAGCTGCCTGCACCCCGGTTTCATGATCGTCCATGGCAACCGCCTCGACGACCTGCGAAGCTTGGTCGTGAGCTGGATGCGCCGCTATCCGCTGGCGCCGCTGGAGAATGAAATCGCCCTGGTGCAAAGCAATGGCATTGCCCAGTGGCTCAAGCTGGCCCTGGCAGAAGACCCGCTTGAAGACGACCAGGGCGGTTGTGGTATCGCCGCAGCCATCGACGTGCAGCTACCCGGCAGCTTCATGTGGCAGTTGTACCGCAGCGTGCTGGGCCGCGAGGAAATCCCCGAGGTTTCACTGCTCGACAAGTCACCCTTGACCTGGCGCCTGATGCGCCTGCTGCCAACGCTGGTGGAGCAACAGCACTTCGAGCCACTGCGGCGCTTTCTGACCGACGACAGCGACCTGCGCAAGCGTTATCAGCTGGCTGAGCGCCTGGCAGACCTGTTCGACCAGTACCAGGTTTACCGAGCCGACTGGCTCAAGGCCTGGGCTGCTGGCGACCACATCGTCATCACCGCCCGCGGCGAGCGCAAACCACTGCCGGCGGGCAACCGTTGGCAGGCCGAGCTGTGGCGCGCGTTGCTGGAAGACGTCGGCCAGCAAGGCATGGCCCAGAGCCGCGCCGGTGTGCACCAGCGCTTTATCGAATGCATTGATCAATTGCAGCAGGCACCTGCCGGGCTGCCACAACGGGTAATCGTGTTCGGTATTTCCTCGCTGCCCGCCCAGGCACTGGAGGCATTGGCCGGCCTGGCCAGGTTCAGCCAGGTACTGCTGTGCGTGCACAACCCCTGCCGGCACCATTGGGCTGACATCGTTGCCGACAAGGACCTGTTGCGACACCAGTACAAGCGCCAGCAGCGCAAGCAAGGCATGCCCCTGCAACTGGACGATCAGTCGCTGCACCAGCACGCCCACCCGCTGTTGGCGGCTTGGGGCAAGCAAGGCCGCGACTACATCAACCTGCTCGACAGCTACGACGACCCCGGCAGCTATCAGGGCGTATTCAGCGACGGCCGCATCGACCTGTTCAGTGATGGCAACCCCGCCACAGTGCTCAACCAACTCCAGGACGACATCCTGGAACTGCGCCCGCTCGCTGAATCCCGCGCATTGTGGGGGCCGGTGGATCCAGTCAGTGATCGCTCGGTGCGCTTCCACATTGCCCACAGCCCGCAGCGTGAAGTGGAAATTCTTCACGATCAGCTGCTTGCCCGGTTCAGTGCCGATGCCACTTTGCGCCCGCGCGACGTGATCGTCATGCTGCCGGATATCGACACCTACGCGCCGCACATCCGCGCGGTGTTCGGCCAGTTGCCCCGCAAAGACCCCCGTCATATCCCCTTCACCCTGACCGACCAAGGCCAGCGTGGACGCGAGCCGCTGTTGATCGCCCTGGAGCACCTGCTGAAACTGCCGGAGAGCCGTTTCGCCGTGAGTGAGGTGCTCGACCTGCTGGATGTGCCGGCAGTGCGTGCCCGCTTTGGCATCCGCGAAGCTGACTTGCCCACCCTGCACCGCTGGATCGAGGGTGCAGGTATTCGTTGGGGGTTGAATGCTGATCAGCGGGCCAGCCTTGGTTTGCCCGGCGGCCTAGAGCAAAACTCCTGGCGCTTTGGCCTGCGCCGCATGCTGCTGGGTTATGCCGTGGGTATCGGGGAAGCGTGCGACGGCATTGAGCCCTATGACGAAATCGGTGGCCTGGACGCGGCATTGATTGGCCCGCTGGTCGCCTTGCTCGATGCGCTTGAGGTTGCCTGCGAAGCGTTGGCCACGCCGGCTACCGTCGAGCAGTGGGGCGAGCGCCTGAATGCCCTGTTGCAGGTGTTTTTCGTTGCCGACGACGAACGTGACGAATTTCTGCTGATGCAGTTGCAGGACCTTCGCGAAACCTGGCTGCAGGTGTGTGAAACAGTGGGCCTGCAAGACCCGTTGCCGTTGACGGTAGTGCGTGAGGCTTGGTTGTCTGGGCTGGATGAAGGCAAGTTGTCCCAGCGCTTTCTGGCCGGTTCGGTAAATTTCTGCACCCTCATGCCCATGCGCGCCATTCCGTTTCGGGTGGTCTGCCTGCTGGGCATGAACGACGGTGACTACCCGCGAGCGCAGCAGCCGCTCGACTTCGACCTCATGGCCAGTGACTACCGCCCCGGTGATCGCTCCCGGCGCGAGGACGACCGCTACCTGCTGCTTGAGGCACTGCTTTCAGCCCGGGATCAGCTGTATGTCAGTTGGGTCGGGCGCAGCATTCGCGACAACAGCGAGCGCCCCGCTTCGGTACTCATCGGCCAGTTGCGTGATCACATTGCTGCCGGTTGGCGCCTGCCTGGCGCCGAGCAGCACGACCTGCAGGCCGCAGGTGAGCAGTTGCTGCATGCCCTGACCCAGGAACACCCGCTGCAGCCATTCAGCCCGCGCTACTTCGAGCGCGGCAGCCCGCTGTTCAGCTATGCCCACGAGTGGCAGGTACTGCACCAGCAGGCTCCTGTGGACAACCCGGCCGAAGCGCTGGAGCCATTCATCGATGATGAACCGCTCAGCCTGAACCAACTGAGTGACTTTCTGCGTCACCCGGTCAGGCACTTCTTCAGCCAGCGACTGAAGGTTTACTTTGAGGCGTTGGAGGCCCCAACACCGGACGAAGAGCCCTTTGTGCTCGATGCGTTGCAACGCTACGCCGCCAGCGAAAGCCTGCTGGGCGCAGCGCTGGCCGACCCGGCCAACGCGCAGCCCGCCCTGCACACTCAGGCCCGACGCCTGCAGGCCAGCGGGCTGCTGCCGCTGGCAGGCTTTGGCCAGCTGTTGCAGGATGAATTGATCGAGCCGTTGCCCAACCTGCTGCAGCGTCACCAGCAGCTCCTGGCCCGGTGGCCGACGCAGGTGGACGGCGCCTTGCCGGTGCATTTCGAGCAGGGGCCGCACCGCCTGGAAGGCTGGCTTGGCCGGGTGTTCCAGTCTGACGACCAGAGCCTGTTGAGCATCACTACCGTGCCCAATACCCTCAGCGCCGGGCGAAACAGCCTCAAGTGGCACCGGCTGATCGCGCCCTGGGTCACCCACCTGGCGGCGTGCGCCGCCGGGTATCCCTATCACAGCGCCCTGGTGGCCAGTGACCTGACCTTGCTACTGCCCCCGCTTGACCCGCAACAGGCCGCGCAACGGCTCGGCGAGCTGATGGTGGCTCGCCAGGCAGGCATGAGCGCGCCGTTGCCGGTTGCGCCGAAAACAGCCTTCGCCTGGCTGGGCCAGGACGACAGCGATAAAGCCCTGGCGGCGGCAGCCCGCGCCTATGAAGGCGATGAGCGCAACAGCGGTGGCGAGCGTGACGAGAGCGTCGCCCTGGCCCGTCAGTACCGCGACTTTGCCGCGCTGACTGCTGACGAAACCTTCGAAGGCTGGTGTGAAGCCTTGTATCGCCCCCTGTTCGATGCCCCCTGGCAGACCCTGGGCAACCCGGAGACAGCCGCATGACCCAGGACCGCCCACTGGCCTTGACCTTCCCCCTGCACGGCAGCCAACTGATCGAGGCCAGCGCCGGCACCGGCAAGACCTTCACCATCTCTGCGCTGTACCTGCGCCTGATCCTTGGCCACGGTGGCGAGCACGGCTTTGCCCGCGAACTGCTGCCACCTCAGATCCTGGTGGTGACCTTCACCGACGCCGCTACCAAAGAACTGCGCGAGCGTATTCGTACGCGCCTGGCGGAGGCGGCGCGGTTTTTCCGGGGTGAACTGGTAGCCGCCGACCCGCTGCTGGTGCAACTGCGTGATGACTACCCGCAGGACGCCTGGCCCCGCTGCGCCGGGCGCCTGGAAATCGCCGTGCAATGGATGGACGAGGCCGCTGTCTCGACCATTCACGGCTGGTGCCAGCGCATGCTGCGTGAACATGCCTTTGACAGCGGTAGCCTGTTCACTCAGACCCTGGAAACCGACCACAGCGAGCTGCTGGGCCAGGTCATGCGCGACTACTGGCGGCGTTTCTGCTACGGCATGCAAACCCAGGCACTGGCCTGGGTGCGCAGCCATTGGGGCAGCCCTGATGCCTTGCTGCCCCGCATCCGGCCCCTGTTCGGGCGGGTGCGCACCGAACCGTCAGGGCCTGACCCTGAGGCCCTGATCGACGCCGCGCTGCGTGAACGCGACGGGCAACTGGCCCAGCTGAAAGCGCCGTGGGCAGCCTGGGCCGAAGAGCTGCGGCAGGTTTGCCGTGATGCCCTGGCAGCCAAGCAGGTAGATGGGCGCAAGATGCAGGCCCGCTATTTCGAACCCTGGTTCGACAAACTCGCCCTTTGGGCCGCCGACCCGCAGTGCATAGAGCTGGACCTGGGTACCGGCTTCACCCGCCTGACGCCGGCGGGCATGGCCGAGGCCTGGAAGGTCGGCGAGCCGCCGACGCACCCGGCGCTGGACGCCATGCAGACCCTGCAGCAAAACCTACAGGCCCTGGCCACCCCTGACGCCGCGTTGCTTGAGCACGCGGCGGGTTGGGTGGCTGCCAGGTTCGAGGTGGAGAAACGCCGCCGCGCCGAGATGGGCTTCGACGACATGCTGCTGCGCTTGCAGCACGCCTTGAACGGTGATGCCGGGGAACGCCTGGCCAGCCTGGTGCGCGAGCAGTTCCCGGTGGCGCTCATCGACGAGTTCCAAGATACCGACCCCGTGCAATACGGCATTTTCGAACGCATCTACCAGATCGGTGAAAACCGCGCCGAAACCGGCCTGTTCATGATCGGCGACCCCAAGCAGGCCATCTATGCCTTCCGCGGCGCCGATATCTACACCTACCTGGCTGCACGGCGCGCCACCCATGGGCGCTTGCACAGCCTGGACACCAACTACCGCTCCAGCAAGGCCATGGTCGCGGCGGTGAACCAGGTGTTTCTGCAAGCCGAAACCCGCGCGGCAGGGCGGGGCGCGTTTCTGTTCCGTGAAGCCGAGGACAACCCGTTGCCCTTCATTGCCGTGCGCGCCAAGGGCCGCAGCGAGCAACTGATGCTCGACGGGCAGCCGTGCGCCGCCTTGCAGTGCTGGCAACTGGCAAGTGATGCACCCGTTTCCGGGAGCCTTTACCGCAAGGAAATGGCAGCCAGTTGTGCCAGCCATATCGTCTCGCTGCTCAACGGCGGCCAGCAGGGTATGGCAGGCTTCCTGAACGCACAGGGCGAGCTGCGTCCCTGCCTGCCGTCAGACATCGCCATCCTGGTGCGTGATGGGCATGAGGCGCAGCTGGTACGTGCAGAGCTCGCTGCACGGGGTGTTCGCAGCGTCTACCTGTCCGACAAGGACTCGGTGTTCAGCGCACAGGAGGCACATGACTTGCTGGCCTGGCTGAAAGCCTGTGCAGAGCCAGATTCGGAGCGCTTGCTCAAGGCGGCCCTGGCCAGCGTTACCCTCGGCCTGTCGCTCACCGCGCTGGACCGCCTCAACCAGGACGAGCGGGTTTGGGAAGACTGGGTCATGCGCTTTCGCGCTTACCGTGAAACCTGGCAGCGCCAGGGCGTGTTGCCGATGCTGCGGCACCTGCTGCACGACTTCGAGCTGCCGCGCACGCTCATCCGCCGCACTGACGGCGAGCGGGTGCTCACCAATTTGCTGCACCTGGCCGAGCTGCTGCAACAGGCAGCCGGTGAGCTGGACGGTGAGCAAGCGTTGGTCCGTCACCTGGCCGAGCAACTGGCCAATGCCGGCCAGGCGGGCGAGGAGCAGATTCTGCGCCTGGAGAGTGATGAGCAACTGGTCAAGGTGGTGACCATTCACAAGTCCAAGGGGCTGGAATATCCCCTGGTCTACCTGCCGTTCATCTGCACCAGCAAGCCGGTGGACGGTAGCCGCCTGCCGCTGGCCTGGCATGACGGCCAAGGCAATGCCCACCTCACCCTCACCCCCGACGCGCAGCAGATCGAACGCGCCGACGACGAGCGTCTGGCCGAGGACCTGCGGTTGCTGTACGTGGCCCTGACTCGCGCCCAGCATGCCTGCTGGTTGGGTGTTGCCGACCTCAAGCGCGGTAACCACAAGCGCTCACAGCTGCACCGGTCGGCCTTGGGTTACCTGTTGGGCGGGGGCGCGGAACTGGCTGATTCCCAGCAATTGACGGTATGGCTGCAAACACTGGCAGACACCAGCCCGCACATCACCTGCCCAGGCCTGCCAACGGCTGAAGCCCAGCATTACCGCATGCCCCACGCCCAGCGTGAGCTGGCGGCGGCGCGCACCCCGCGGCGCTCGGCAGCCGAGCACTGGTGGATCGCCTCCTACAGCGCCTTGCGCATCGGTGACCAGGCGTTGGGCGCCGACAGTTCCCAGGCCCAACAACTGCTGGATGATGAATGGGTTGATGCCACGGCCCTGCGCGAAGTGGCGGCAGGCAGTGGCGATATCCACCGTTTCCCCCGCGGTCCGAACCCGGGTACCTTCCTGCACGGGCTGCTGGAATGGGCGGGCCGTGAAGGCTTCGACAAGGTAGCCAGCAACGCCAGCCTGATCGAACGTACGGTCGGGCAACGCTGCAATCGCCGTGGCTGGGAAGGGTTCATACCCACATTGACCGAATGGCTGGCCCGCCTGCTGACCGAACCTTTGCCGCTGGCAGCAGGCGGCCTCAGCCTGACCCTGGGCCAACTGAGCCGCTACCAGGTAGAGATGGAGTTCTGGTTCGCCAGCCATCAGGTCGATGCGCAGCAGCTCGACCGCCTGGTAGCACACCATACTCACCCTGGGCAGCCGCGCCCGGCGGCTCAACCCACGCTGCTCAACGGGATGTTCAAGGGTTTCATCGACCTGGCGTTCGAGCTGGACGGGCGCTACTACGTCACCGACTACAAGTCCAACTGGCTGGGCCCGGATATCCAGGCTTATGACCACGCGGCCATGCAGCGCGCCATCCTCGAACACCGCTACGACCTCCAGTACGTCCTCTACCTGCTGGCTTTGCACCGCCAGCTGCGGGCTCGGCTGGCGGACTACGACTACGACCGCCACGTGGGCGGTGCGCTGTTCATTTTTCTGCGCGGGGCCAGCAGCAGCGGGCATGGCGTGTACCACACCCGGCCCCCGCGTGCGCTTATCGAAGGCCTTGATGCGCTGTTCCGGGGCGAGCATCCGCCCGTGCAGCAAGACCTGTTTGCCGGAGTCGAGCCATGAGCCGCACCTTGATGGACCTGTTACCCACGCCGCTGCAGGCCGAGCACTTGCTGGCACTGGCGCCCCAGCGCAACAGCAATGACCTGTTGCAACTGCTCGATCGTTGGGTGGAGCGCGGCTGGCTGCGCGCCCTGGACCGCGCGTTCGTGTCATTTCTCGAGGAACGCGCGCCGGGCAGCGACCCACTGCTGTTGCTGGCCGCTGCCCTGGCCAGCCACCAGCTGGGCCACGGGCATGTCTGCCTGGACCTGCAGCAGACCCTGGCCGAGCCAGACTTCGCGCTGTCGTTGCCACCCGAGGGCGATGCCCTGATCGGGCCGTTGCTGTTGCCTTCGCAGTTGTTGGCCAACCTCGACCTGCACGCTTGGCGCCAGCGCATCGCCGCAAGCCCGCTGGTTGCGGCCGGCAATGCGCCCGGCCAGCACACCCGGCCACTGGTGCTCAGCGGCGAGCGCCTGTACTTGCGCCGTTACTGGAGCTACGAACGGCGGATCGATCACAACCTGCGCCTGCGGCTGACCCAGGCAGAAGCCTTGCCCGCCGACTTGCCCGCTCGCCTCGCCCAGTTGTTCGAGGCGGGTGAGTCACCCGGGCAGGTTGACTGGCAGAAGCTGGCCTGTGCCCTGGCGACGCGGGCCGGTTTCAGCATCATCACCGGGGGGCCCGGCACCGGCAAGACCACCACGGTGGTGCGCCTGCTGGCCTTGCTGCAGGCGCCGGCGGTGGAACAGGGCAGGCCGCTGCGCATCCGCTTGGCCGCCCCCACCGGCAAGGCTGCTGCGCGGCTTACCGAGTCCATTGGCCAGCAGGTCGAGCGCCTGCAGGTGAGTGATGAGGTGCGCGGGCATATTCCCACCGAGGTCAGCACCGTCCACCGCCTGCTCGGCAGCCGCCCTGGGTCGCGGCACTTCCGCCACCATGCTGGCAACCCGTTGCCGCTGGACGTGCTGGTGGTCGATGAGGCCTCCATGATCGACCTCGAGATGATGGCCAACTTGCTCGATGCCCTGCCGCCCAAGGCACGGCTGGTGCTCCTGGGGGACAAGGACCAGCTGGCGTCGGTAGAAGCAGGCGCGGTGCTCGGCGACCTGTGCCGGGATGCGGAGCAGGGTTGCTATTCCCCGGCCACCCAGGCATGGCTCGAAGGCATTGGCGGCCAGTCGCTGGCAGGCAGCGGCCTCACAAGCGGTGATGCCCACCGTCACC
Organism: Pseudomonas sp. S36; assembly: GCF_016647875.1. Lineage (NCBI taxonomy): Bacteria > Pseudomonadati > Pseudomonadota > Gammaproteobacteria > Pseudomonadales > Pseudomonadaceae > Pseudomonas > Pseudomonas sp. S36. The sequence continues at coordinate 8,506 of NZ_JACVVG010000038.1, forward strand.
CACTGGCACAGCAGGTGGTGATGCTGCGGTTTTCCCGGCGTTTCGGCGAGGGTAGTGGCATTGGCCAGCTGGCACGGCTGGTCAACCGCCAGGACAGCGACGGCGCACGCAACCTGCTGGCCAAGCCCCCGGCCGATGTTCACAGCCTGGCCTTGAAACAGGAGCACGACCGCGCCCTCGACCGGCTGCTGCTCGATGGCCTCAACCTGGGCGTCGACGGCCCCCAGGGCTATCGAGGCTATCTGCGCACCCTCGGCCGCTATCGGCCGGCCCTGGGCACCGCATTCGATGACCCGGCCTGGGAACACTGGGCTGCCCGGGTACTGCACAGCTTCGAAGACTTCCAGTTGCTGTGCGCCGTGCGCCGGGGGGCCTGGGGTGTCGAGGGCCTCAACGAGCGTGTGGCGCGGGTGCTGCACACTGCCGGTCTGATCGACACCCAGCAGCCTTGGTACGAAGGCCGCCCGGTGCTGGTGACCCGCAATGACTACGGCCTGGGCCTGATGAACGGTGACATCGGCATCGCCCTGCGCCTGCCGGACGAGCAGGGTATGCCCCTGCTGCGTGTGGCGTTCCCGCGTAACGATGGCAGCGGTGGCGTGCGCTTCGTGCTGCCCAGCCGGCTGAACGAAGTGGAAACCGTGTTCGCCATGACCGTGCACAAATCCCAGGGTTCGGAGTTTGGCCATACCGCCCTGGTGCTACCCGATGCACTGAACCCGGTACTGACCAAAGAACTGGTGTACACCGGCATCACCCGGGCCAAGCACTGCTTCACCTTGGTCGAGCCACGCCAGGGGATCTTTGAAGAGGCGGTGGCGCGGAAGGTGCGGCGGATTTCCGGGTTGATGCTTGAAGAGGTTTAGGGCCAGACAAAGGTGCAGGCAATCGCCAGCGATGGGCTGCCACGCAGCCCCACCAACCCCCAGCGGTGCCACCCGCTCACTCCAGAAACTGACAGGTGTGCGTCTCCCCTAGCAACATTGAACGGTTCAGCTCTGTGACCTCACGGATGTAATCCCACAGCAGGGTGATGCGCTTCAACTTGCGCAAGTCCTCCCGGCAGTACATCCAGAATTGCCGCGTCACCTCTACCTGCTCCGGCAGCACCGTGACCAACCTTGGGTCTTGTGCGGCCAGAAAACACGGCAGAATTGCCAGGCCACGGCCCTGCAAGGCCGCCGTGTACTGGGCGATCACGCTGGTGCTGCGCAGGTGCGCAGTGGCGCTGGGGATCAGGTTGGCCAGGTACAGCAGCTCCGAGCTGAACGCCAGGTCATCGACGTAGCTGATGAACGGGTGCCCCGCCAGGTCCGCTACCTGCCTTATCGGCGCGTGGCTGTCGAGGTAGGGCTGGGTGGCGTACAGCCGCAAACGGTAGTCGCAGAGCTTGCAGCATACATAGGGCCCGTGCTCTGGCCGCTCCAGGGCGATGACGATATCCGCCTCGCGTTTGGACAGGCTGATGAAGTGCGGAAGCGGCAGGATGTCCACGGAGATTGCCGGGTAGGCCTCAACGAAGTGGCTGAGCTGGGGGGTGATGAAGAAGCTGCCAAAGCCTTCCGTACAGCCCATCCGCACATGCCCGGACAGCGCCACACCCGACCCCGATACCTGCTCGCACGCCATGTGCAGCGTGCTTTCAATGGTTTCTGCATAGCTCAACAGGCGCTGGCCCTCCGCGGTCAGTACGAAGCCTGTGGTACGCGACTTCTCGAACAGCAAGGTGCCCAGCGCCCCCTCCAGTGAACTGATGCGCCGGGACACCGTGGTGTAGTCCACACCCAGGCGTTTGGCGGCGGTGCTGGCTTTGCGGGTTCGGGCGACTTCAAGAAAGAACTTCAGGTCGTCCCAGTTCAATGCGCTGAGGGATGTGAGGTCTTTTTGCATGATGATCCGGTTTTTTTGTGCGTTCTTGTTGGATGTTTGCACATCTATACTCGAAACATGCCTTTCAACGCCACCCCGCGTTTGCCCGGCGCTGGCGATCTCGTCCTGACAATAATTCCAAGGAGAACGCAGATGAATGCACCGCAATCCCCCGACCAGGCCAAAGTCGAGCAGGTAAAGCTGCTGATCGACGGGCAATGGGTGGCGTCCAGCACCGGGGAGTGGCGTGACGTCGTCAACCCGGCCACCCAGCAAGTGCTGGCACGTGTGCCGTTCGCCACGGTGCAGGAGGTTGACGCTGCGGTGGCGGCAGCCCAGCGCGCCTTCGTGAGCTGGCGTGACACCCCGATTGGTGCGCGCATGCGCATCATGCTCAAACTGCAGGCGCTGATCCGCGAGCACAGCAAGCGCATCGCCCAGGTGCTCAGCGCCGAACAGGGCAAAACCCTCGCCGATGCCGAGGGCGATATTTTCCGCGGGCTGGAGGTGGTGGAACACGCGGCGTCCATCGGTACGCTGCAGATGGGCGAGTTTGCCGAGAACGTGGCCGGCGGCGTGGACACGTACACGCTGCGCCAGCCGATCGGCGTGTGTGCGGGTATCACCCCGTTCAACTTCCCCGCCATGATCCCCCTGTGGATGTTCCCCATGGCCATCGTGTGCGGCAATACCTTCGTGCTCAAGCCTTCCGAGCAGGACCCGCTTTCCACCCTGTTGCTGGTGGAACTGGCGCTGGAAGCCGGTGTGCCGCCTGGCGTGCTCAACGTGGTGCATGGCGGCAAGCAGGTGGTGGACGCCATCTGCACGCACAAGGACATCAAGGCGATTTCGTTCGTGGGCTCAACCGAGGTGGGTACCCACGTGTACAACCTGGCCAGCCAGCACGGCAAGCGCGTGCAGTCGATGATGGGGGCGAAGAACCATGCGGTAGTGCTGCCTGACGCCAACCGCACGCAAACCGTCAATGCCTTGGTCGGCGCCGCATTTGGGGCAGCCGGGCAGCGTTGCATGGCCACGTCGGTGGCGGTGTTGGTGGGCAAGGCCCGGGAGTGGCTGCCGGACATCAAGGCGGCTGCCAGCAAGCTGAAGGTGAACGCCGGCAGCGAGCCTGGCACCGATGTCGGCCCTGTGGTTTCTAGGCGCGCCAAGGAGCGTGTGCTTGGCCTGATCGAAAGTGGCATCCGCGAGGGGGCGAAACTGGAGCTCGATGGCCGCGATGTGAAGGTGCCCGGTTACGAGCAGGGCAACTTCGTCGGCCCCACCCTGTTCTCCGGTGTCACCACCGACATGCAGGTGTACACCCAGGAGATCTTCGGCCCGGTGCTGGTGACCCTCGAGGTGGATACCCTCGACGAAGCCATCGCCCTGGTCAATGCCAACCCCTTCGGTAATGGCACCGGCCTGTTCACCCAAAGCGGCGCGGCTGCGCGCAAGTTCCAGAGCGAGATCGATGTCGGCCAGGTCGGCATCAACATCCCCATTCCGGTGCCTGTGCCTTTCTTCAGCTTTACCGGCTCGCGGGGCTCCAAGCTGGGCGACCTTGGCCCGTACGGCAAGCAGGTCGTGCAGTTCTACACTCAGACCAAGACCGTCACCGCGCGCTGGTTCGATGACGACAGTGTCAATGACGGTGTGAACACCACCATCAGCCTGCGCTAAGGAGTACCGCATGCGTATTGCATTCATCGGCTTGGGCAACATGGGGGCACCCATGGCCCGCAACCTGATCAAGGCCGGGCACGCGCTTGAATTGTTCGACCTGAACAAGGAGGTGTTGGCAGAACTTGCCGCACTGGGTGGGCACATCAGCGCCTCGCCCAAGGAGGCAGCGGCTGCCGCCGAGCTGGTCATCACCATGCTGCCGGCCGCTGCCCATGTGCGCAGCGTGTACCTGAACGAGGACGGCGTGCTGGCCGGTATCCGCCCAGGCACCCCTACGCTTGACTGCAGCACCATCGACCCACAAACGGCGCGCGAGGTGTGCAAGGCTGCTGCGGCCAAAGGTGTCGACATGGGGGATGCACCCGTCTCTGGTGGCACCGGGGGCGCGGCGGCGGGCACCTTGACCTTCATGGTCGGCGCCAGTGCTGAACTGTTCGCCACCCTCAAGCCGGTGCTGGAGCACATGGGCCGTAACATCGTGCATTGCGGCGATGTAGGTACCGGGCAGATCGCCAAGATCTGCAACAACCTGCTGCTGGGTATTTCGATGATCGGTGTTTCCGAGGCCATGGCCCTGGGCAACGCGCTGGGCATCGATACCCAGGTGCTGGCGGGGATCATCAACAGTTCTACAGGCCGGTGCTGGAGTTCGGACACCTATAACCCCTGGCCAGGCGTCATCGAGACTGCACCCGCGGCACGCGGCTACACCGGCGGCTTCGGTGCCGAGCTGATGCTCAAGGACCTGGGGCTGGCCACGGAAGCTGCGCGGCAGGCGCATCAGCCGGTGATTCTTGGCGCCGTCGCCCAGCAGTTGTACCAGGCCATGAGCTTGCGCGGGGACGGTGGCAAAGACTTCTCTGCCATCGTCGAGGGGTACCGCAAGAAGGTTTGAGGCAAGCAGTGGACTTTACCGCAGGCCTGGCGCCCCTCCCTCTGTAACTGCGCACCAGAGGGAAGGGCGTGCGGGCCGCGTTTTTTTAGCCCGGCCCTATCGCAGGGGGTAGCCCAAGCGGCTGCCCGTCACGCGAAGACGAAGTACTTGCGCACAGTTTCGACCACTTCCCACGTGCCTTTCATGCCTGGTTCGATCACGAACACATCACCGGCCTTGAGGTGTTTGGGCGCTTCACCTTCCGGGGTGATGATGCAGTAGCCATCGAGGAAGTGGCAGTACTCCCACTTGTCGTAGTTGACCTCGAACTTGCCCGGGGTGCAGATCCAGGTGCCCATGATCTTGCTGCCGTCGGCCGACAGGTAGGCATTGAGGTTCACGGTGTGCGGTTCGCCGCCGATACGTTTCCACTTGGTGGCGTCCACGACCGGCGTGGGGCAGGTTTCACGCAGCACGGTGATGAAATCGGACATGGCACAACTCCTGGTGACTGGTTGGATGACCCGTCACCATAGGGTGTATGGCCAGCGCGGAGTTGCCTGAGCTCGACGTCGAGGTGCCTGGACGCGCTATGCCCACCAATACCGCACAAAGTGAAAGAACACCGGCGCGGCAAAGCACACCGAGTCCATGCGGTCGAGCATGCCGCCGTGACCTTCGATCATGTGCCCCCAGTCCTTCACGCCACGGTCGCGCTTGATGGCCGACATGACCAGCCCGCCGAAGAAGCCCATGGCGTTCACGGCCAGGGCCATCAGCGCCGCCTGCCAGAAGTTGAACGGGGTAATCCAGCACAGCAAGGCGCCGATCAGTGTCGCCAGTGCCACACCACCGGCCAGGCCTTCCACCGTCTTGGACGGTGAAAGGTTGGGCGCGACCTTGTGTTTGCCGAACAGTTTGCCGCACACGTACTGCAGCACGTCGCTGATCTGCACCACCAGGATCAGCCAGGCGATCAGCAACAGGTTGCGGCCCTCGTAGCCGGGGATATCGAGGGTCATCAGCGCGGGTACCGAGGACACGCAGTACACCGCGATCATCAGCCCCCACTGTACCTTTGACGCCCGCTCCAGGAAGCGCGTGGTGTCGCCGCCGAAGCTGGCCAGGATCGGCAGCAGCAGGAACAGGTAGACGGGGATGAAGATGCTGAACATGCCGTACCAGTCCATGGCAATCAGCACGTACTGCACCGGCAGCGCCACATAAAATGCCGCTACCAGTGCGGGGTAGTCACTGCGCCGGGTGGGGGTGAGGGTCATGAATTCGCGCAATGCATAGAACGACACCCCGTAGAACAGCACGATCACCCCGTACTTGCCGAACAAAAAGGCGATGCCGATCACCAGCACCATTACCCACCAGGCGTTGATACGGGCGTTGAGGTTATCGATGACCGCATGGGGGCCGGGGCCTGCGCGCCATTTCAGCAGGCGGCCGATCACGCTGGCGAGCAGCAGCAGGGCGCCAATGCCGGCGAACAACGAGAGGGTATTGTCGTGCATGTCAGGCATCCTTGGGTGCAAGGTTGAGCAGGGCCTGGCTGGCCCGATCGAGAAACGCCTGCTTGGTCTCATCGGCCTGCAGGTGCATGGGCTCACCGAAACTCAGCGTGCACAGCAACGGCAGCGGCAAAGCCCGGCCTTTGGGCATCACCCGGTTGAGGTTGGCAATCCAGACGGGTACCAGTTCGACCTGCGGGTGGGCGGCTGCCAGGTGGTAAAGCCCGCTTCTGAACGGCATCAAGGGCTCGTCGCCCAGGTTGCGGGTACCCTCGGGGAAAAAGATCAGCGAGTCGCCCTGGGCCACCGCATCCAGTACCGGTTGCAGCGGGTTGCCGCCGCCTTCGTCACGCTGGCGGTTGATCAATACGCCATTGAATACCTGCCGGATCAGGAAGTCGCGGATGCCGGGCTTGGCCCAGTAATCCGCGCCTGCTACCGGGCGTGCACGGCTGCGCAACGCCTGTGGCAACGAAGCCCAGAGCAGCACGAAGTCGCCGTGGCTGCTGTGGTTGGCAAAATACAGGCGCTGAACGGGCTCCGGTGTGCAGCCCAGCCACAGGGCACGAGCGCCGGTTATCAGGCGTGCAGCAGAAGTGATGACGTAGGCGGTAAGGTTGGCGAGCATGGGGTGATCATCATCCGTTGAAAGGCAGTATCAGCAAGGTAGCCAGGGCTACCATGATTTGCAGCGTCAGGCACACGCCCTGGCGACGTAGCAGGGCCAGCGCGGCCTTGCTGCGTTCGGGCCAGTTGCGGTGGTCAGGCGCCAGTGGTTTGAGCGAAAGCTCGATGAGCGCCCGGTCCAACGCTAGGGTATCCGCTGCCAGGTCGTGGCTGTTGGCGAGGTGGGCGAACATTGCAGCATCCAGCCCGACGCGAATCGCCCAGTACTTGTGCAGCACACCCAGGGCGGTCAATACGGCGCAGGCCAGAGTGGCGAACGGGTGCACCGTGACACCGAGCATGGGCGCCATACCATAGGCAAGCGCCAGCAGGGTAAGGCCGTCCGAGAAACGCTCTAGTTGGCTACCACGCTGTAGCAGGGTGGCAACGACCCAGAGGCTCATGATGGCCTCCTCAGGTGCTGCAGCACCCGTTGGTGTGCTGCATGCAGCCTGATGCCCGGTCGCGCCTTGCGGACCAGCGCTTCGGCCTGGTGGGCGTCGGCGCAGCGCCCGCTCACTATCAGCCAGGCTGCCACGGCGCAGGCGCTGCGGGAGTAGCCCAAGGCGCAGCAAACCAGTAATGGGCCCTGGCTGTGCAGCTGCTCGATACGGGCGGCGGCCTGGCGCAGCAGTTGCGCAGGCGGCGGGATCAGATCAAGCACCGGGAAGGGCTCGTAGTGTTCGGGTGCACGGGTTGCCGTGGGGCTGGGTTTGGCCAGGAACGGCAATTCGGCGCACAGGTCGACCACGGCCGCAAAGGGCAGCGTGCGTGCCGGGATCCGTCCCAGGTAAACGCCGTCGCACACTTCGTCTGGCTGCGGGTGGCGCCACGTCCACACTCGGGCGTTGAGCCAGGCGCCGAGCAGGTAGGGGCCTAATAACCAGGTAGCCGCCACCGATAGATGCCCGTCAGCATTTTTCTGAAAGCCGCCAGCCCCGAGCACGGCATAGTTCAGCGCCACCAGCAGCAGTGACACGCAGGGCCAGAGCAGCCACAGCCAGCCGCCGCGCAGTGTGGCAGCCGCCAGGGTGCACACCAGTGCCCCTGCCAGGTAGTACGAGGCGATGCGCCAGCGCTTGGTATCCCGGGTTAACTGTGCACCTTGCCAAGGCAGCTGCCCTGCCTTGGGCCACAGCCAGAGGCACACCAGCCCTGCAAGTGCGCCGGTCGGCAGGTCAATGAAGTGATGCTGCCAGGTGGTCAGCACCGAAAGGCCAATCAGCCCCATCCAGCCGTGTACCAGCCAGCGCCAGGGCTGGCGCTGCACGTGGCGGGCGAACATCGTCCAGATGATCACCAACAGGGCAATATGCAGCGAGGGCGCCTGGTTGAAAGGTTTGTCAAAACCCATCAGCAGGTCGAACAGCCAGCCAAACAGCCCGTCCAGCGCTGGCCGCTCGAAGGTAAAGCGCAGCGGCCACAGGATGAAGCAGGCCACGCAGATCAATTGCGCCGACAGTAACGCCAGGGCATGTCGGTCCATCTCCTGCCGGGTGCGCGGCAGTAGGAAGGACAAGCCATATAGCAGGTCGATCGACCAGTACGGGATGATCGTCCACGGCCACAGTGGCATGCGGGTTTCCCAGCCGAACACCAGGCTGCCCACATCGCTGCGCCCTGCGGCGTAGTTGTTGGCCAGCCCATAGCTCAGGAAAAACAGCGGCCCCAGCAACACCAGCCAGCACACCCCTCGGCGTATCAGGCCGGCTTCGCGCGTGGGGTTCATTCAACGTACCCGCTGTGCCAGGCTGACGCTGAAAATACCCCACTCATCGATACGCTGGGTGAGCTTGCGGAAGCCTGCCGCCTCCACCAGCTGGTCCATTTCGGCCTGGCTGCGACGGCGCATCACCCAGGCCTGGCCTTCGCGATGGCTGGTAAGTGCGCGGGCGATCATCTCCAGCTGTGGGTGCCAGGGCTGGCCGGTGTAGACCAGGTAGCTGCCCTCTTCCATCGCATCGGCCAGGCCGGCGAGCGAGTTGCCCACCAGCTGGTTGCTGGCGAACAGCTCATACAGGCCGGAAACCACAGCCAGGGTTGGCGGTTGCTCAAGCGAGGCCAGGCTCTGGCGATCAAACGCATCGCCCTGAACGAAGCGGGCAATGTCGGCCAGACCTTTCTGCTGGATCAACGCCGAACCTTGCTCCACGTTAAGGGGGCTGTAATCACGCAGCAGGATCGAGTCTGGCAATTGCTCCAGCTGCTGCAGCGCTTCCAGAATGTAGCGGCCGTGGCCAGCAGCGATATCGACGATGTGCACCGGGCACTGAGCCTGATGCAAGCAGCCGATGGCCTGGCGTAGCAGCTCTTCGACGTGCAGCTTGCGCTGGCGAATACCGCGCCAGCCAATGGCATCGAGGTAGTTCTTGTCTATTTGGGCACCCAACCAGCCTTTGCCGGAAGGCTTGTTGCGGTACACGTAATCCAGGGTGCTGCCAGAGTCGAACCCGGTGTCGAAGCCCAGCTTCACGCCTTCCGACAGCCCGCTGCCAAACCGCAGCCCCGCCCGGGTAGCGCGCCAGTACAGGTCACGTGGGGAGTTGTGCGGCAGCGGTGCGGCCAGGCTTTCGGCTTCGGCGCAGGTGGCGCCGGTCTTGTCCGCATCCAGCAGCGATGGCAGCGGGCAGGGGCTGGCGAAACAGTGCTCCACGAAGCGCTCAATGCGGCGCAAGGCATGTGCCCGGTCGCGCTCGCCCAAGGTGTCGTGGAAGAACCCGGGTAGAACGTGCATTTCCTTGCGGGTGCTGCCCAGGTTGTGGAAGAAGCGCTCCTGCGGCTGGCGCTCAACCACCAGATCGGCACCGGACACCAGCAGTTGCGTTGGTACCTGTATCGCCTGCGCATCGGCAACTACACGGTCGGCAGCGTCGTACAACCCCAACAGCATGGTCACCGAGATCGGCCGGCTGATGAGGGGGTCGGCGGTATACGACATCACCCGCTCCGGGTCATGGGTAAGCAACCCTGGCTTGACGTAACTGTTGACGAAAAAGTTGCCGCGCACAGCCTTGAGCACTTTCAGGCCAGGGCGGGCGAAGGGCACGTACAGCTTGACCTTGAAAGCCGGTGAGGCCAGCACCAGGCAGCGAACCTTCGGCGCGTAATCATGCGCCCAGGTGGCGATCAGCACAGCACCCACGCTCTGCGCCAACACCACAAGTTCCTGCTCGGCGATACCGTGGCTGGCCTGAATGTGCTCGATGAACGTCTGTACGTCGCGCACGCTGGTGGCAAAGCCCGGGCTATCACCGCGCGCACCTGGGGAAAGCCCATGGCCCCGGGCATCCCAGGCGAAGAAGTCATAGCCCGGCATGTCCAGCTCATCAGCCAGGTGGGCCATGCGGCCGCCGTGTTCGTGGCCGCGGTGGAACATCACCACCGCCCGGCGCGGCTGGTACTCGTTGCGGGTTGCAGGCCAGTGGCGGTAGTGCAGCTCGACGCCATCATGGGTAGAGAAGTGCAGGGTTTGCGCTTGGCGCATGTTCGAAATCCTTTGCGACTGCAAGTTAGGCCTGGCGGGTTTCCGCGAGCCCGCGACGAACGCGGTTGTAAAGGGTATAGAGCGAGAGCGCGAGGATGACCAGCAGCAGGCCGTTGACCCAGGCAGCGGTAAGCAGCCCCACCGCCACCCCTGCGCCCAGCACGCCGAACGCAAAGGCGCGGTCGCTCTTGCCCATGGGGCCGTCATAGCGCCGCGAAGCCCCGGCCAGCGGGCCCATTACCCCGGCGTACTCGCTGACAGTGGCGAACAGCACCACCAGCACCACCAGCGCAGGTGACACGCCGGGCAGCAGGGCGAAGGGCAGGTACAGTGCAGCATCCGCGATCACGTCGCACAGCTCGTTCAGGTAGGCGCCCAGGGTGGACTGCTGGCCAAACTCCCGTGCCAGCATGCCGTCGATGGCATTCAGCGCCATGCGCACCAGCATCCATAGCGGCACCAGCACGAACAGCCAGGTGACGTGGGGCACCGCGGCTAGCAGCAGGCCCAGCAGTACCGACAGCAGGGCGGCGGATACCGTGACCTGGTTGGCGGTTACGCCGCGATCATGAAGGCGCTGCACCGAGGGGCGCAGCAATGCCTGGAAACGGGGTTTGAGCTGGTAGATTGATGCCACTGGCAAATCCTTTTTCGAGTGGGCCGCATGGGCGTCATTTTGGGTGAGGCTGACACTGGGGTAAAGCCACCTACCTGACGGTGGAGGGTGGATGGCCTTCAGTGTAGGAAGTATCTGATTTGAGGGGCCTGCCGTTTGAAGTTCCTTCCTGGGTGTTAGGTTTTTTGGCCTAAACCAAGGGCAGGGAGCTGCGCGATGCGCGTGAACATTGAAGGCAGGGGCCAGGCAGTAGATGGCGACGTCACCACTACCGGTGCCGTTTGTATTGCCACCGGCACGGGTTACCTGGACAACTCGCGCAACGTGCTACGCGTCGGCGACCCGACCACGGCGTGCCCGGTTTGCGGGCAAGCAGGCGTGGTGGCCGAAGGGGCTGAAAGCTTCATCTCCGATGGCCAGCCTGTCGCCACGGATGGTTCATTGGTGATCTGCGGTTGCTCACCTGGCAGCAACCGGGTCGTCGCACCGCTCTACGAGGGGCCGCCGAGCAGCCAGCCCGGTACTGCGGGTGGGCCAACTGCCTTGGCTGAGCCAGCGACTGTTTTCCGGGGGGACGGGTTTTCCCGAACCCTTGTCAGCGCGCTGCCCGGCACCCTTGATCCGGGGTTCTATCTGGTTCCCCGGCGCATGTCGTTTGCGCAGGTCTTGCTGCAGCTCGCTGAACACGATGCCACCTTGCCCATCTCTCGCTTGAAATGGCTCAACCCCACTTATGCACAGGGCTTCAAGGCTGGGGAAATGTTCGTCATCGGCGACCCGGACAACGGCCATGCCTGCACCCGCGAGGAAGGGCAGCTGATGGCCGCCGCGCAGCACGCCAGGCGCGGACTGCAAGCGCTCGACATGGCCGAAGCCGATTTCATGATGGAGCACCAGGCAGAGATTGCAGGGTTACTCGAAAACGCCAGCCAGGCCATGGGCGTGGGCACGGATATGCTCAACCAGGGGCTGAAACAAGTAAGCGGGACCCTGTCGGCGATCGAACAGTTGCATCAGCAGGAGTTTCTCCGCCATGGCCATTTGAACAGCCCAGGCTTTTTTGCTGAGCGGCGGCGCCTTTTGCAGCAGTTGGACGGGCAATTGAAGGCCGCGTTGCTAAATAAACAACTGAACTTGGGTAACTATGAGCGCCTGAAGAAGCGCCTGAATATCTCCACCAAAAGCCTGGTTCATCACTGGTCCAAAGCTGGCGGGCCGGGGCAGATACCCGGTTATGCGACGCACTTGGATAAGGTGGCGCGGCTTAGCAAGTACCTTAAGGCGGGCGGGTATGCAGGAATTGGGATAGGTGGAGGGGCTTCGTATTTGAAAATTCAAGAGGTTTGCAGGGCTGGAGAAACCGAAGCGTGCAAGAAAATTCGAGTGACTGAGACCGGACGCTTCACGGGTGGAGTGATTGGGGCAAGCGTTATGGGAAAACTGGGCAGTTTAACGGGTGGCATCCTTTGTGGCTTGTTAGTGGCAGCGAGCAAAGGTGTTGCCTTGCCAGTATGCGGCATAGCGGTAGCTGGCGCGAGTGGGCTCGCAGGGGGCATGGCGGGCGACCAGTTAGGCGAAGCGACTGCTGACATGTTGTACGAAGGGGTTCAAGATGGGCTTTGAAACCTGGCCAGTCGCTACAAAACTCATATTTCTACTAACCCCCTTTTTAATTGCCGTGACTGGGTTGGCAATAACGTGCCGCATTGCGTTATCGAAAGATTTTGATATCGCGATGTCAAGTATCAAGAGTAATCGTTATTTGGAAGCAGTGAAAGTGGCTTGGGGAATGAAGCAGATAAAGTGCCGGTTTCTCTTGCTGGGTGCAGTGGCTGGTTTGCTGGAATCAGCATCGCTTCAAGTTAAATGGGGGCTGCTTGACCAAAGCGAGATCAGCAGATTCCCGCCAGTGCTAAAGTCTAGAATATTATTAGCGTCAAGGCTGGAAATGGTCGCGGGCTGCTGGTTGATGGCGGCGTATTTTTTAATTAAATGAGGGGAGTCGTGTCCCAGCCGCGTCTCCAGAGGACGCTGAAAACTCCCGTGCGCCCCGCAATAATTAGCGTCTGGTCTAGGGGTTCTGTGGGGCGTCAAAATGCTAATACTGCGGCCCCTGCCAGCGCTGTACCGCTACCAATCACACAACGCTGACCTCTATGCAGCCAAGTTGAATACTGTAGGGATGAGGAAACTTGATGGGTATTTTTGGGGTTGTTGCAGCATCTTATTTAGGTAGCTGGATCGGCGAATTAATAGGTGAAGAGGGCGGTCAGATGCTATTCAGGTGGAGCAATGATTGACGTTGATACATGGCCATTGAAAGCGCAGCTTGCTTTCGTGGTCTCACCTTTTTTGGTCATGATCCTCGGGATGACAGTGAATGCCTCTGTGATCTGGTCCCGCGATTTTAAGGTGCTGAACGAGGCTTTTAGAAATAACATGTATGTCGCAGGCATCAGGGGGGTTATGGGGGATACCAGTATACGGGCGCGTTGGTTCATCGCATGCACCGTAGCAGGCGCTGTTGTTTTTACAAAATTCAACTGCCGTATTGGAGTGGTGAATGAGTCTGAGGTGATGGGCGTTCCATTACATTTGAGAAAGCGGCTGCGGGTGGCATTTTGGTTGAATACAGTCGGCTTTTCTTGGCTCGTATTTGTGTGTGCAGTGATCAAGTTGGGCAGGTTGAATTAATTCAGCCTGCGTTTCCACTTGGGAGCAGAGAAAAGCCTGCTATGTGCGGGCCGCAGGAGAATTAATAGTTGAATTGATTGATGAGGCGGCGTGGCCACCATCTTGAAGTTAGTCTTACTACTGCTGCCCATTTTTCATCGGTCTAACATCCCTTCATATCCAGTTAGGGCTGGTAAACCCAACAAAGATAAAAAATTTCCCGCCCCGGCTGAGGTCTCGAATACTGATTGCGTCCTGGCTGGAAATCGTTGCCTTTTTATGGTTGGTCATAGGCTATTTCATCATCCGCTAAAAAGGGCTTTTCCCTATCAACGCCACCAACCCCGCCGCATACCCTGGCAACGCTGCAAAATCCCGTGCGCACAACAGCAACCGGCGGTTGGCCCAGGGTTCCTGTAAGCCAGCCCAATGCAATGGCAGCAAGCCCTGCCAGCGCTGTACCGCCGCCAGTGGCACAACGCCGACTCCCGCCCCGCCAGCAACCATGCGGATTACCCCGTCAAACCCCTCGGCCCTTACCCGTACCTGCATGCGCAGGCCGGCACGCAGGGCCAATTCTTCGAGGTACAACGCCAGGGCGCTGGCAGGCCCCAGGCCGACATAGCCGTAGGCCAGGCTGTCGATAAAGCTGGGTGACGGCATCCGGGCCAGCGGGTGGCCCGGGGGCGTTACCAGCACCAGTGGATCGTCGCGAAAGGGCCGCGTCTGCAGGTGCTCCACCGGGGCGGCACTTGAGACCACGCCCAGGTCGGCAATGCCCTGGGTGATGGATTGCACAATGCGCAAACTCGGCATCTCCTGCACATCCACGCTCACCCCGGGGTGGGTTGCCAGGTAGCTGGCCAGCAGTTCCGGCAGGTATTCGGTAAGGGCTGCGGTGTTGCACAGCAAGCGCACCTGGCCCTGTTGCCCTTGGGCGTACTGCGCCAGGTCGAACTGGAGGCGCTCCACCTGCTGGCCGATCAGCCGGGCGTGCTGCAACAAAGCCTGGCCGGCCGCCGTTGGCACAACGCCCCGGCGGTTGCGCTGCAGCAGCGGCACACCCAGCGAAGCCTCCATGGCGCGGATGCGCGCGCTGGCTGCGGGTAGCGACAGATGGCTCCGGCCGGCGCCCGCGGTGATGTTTCCACATTCCAGGGTGTGTTGAAACAGCTTGAGATCAACCAGCTCGAAATGCATGTGGCTCTGTCCACGCAATAGTCTGGGTGAGTATATGGCAGATGTTCACACGGTCAGGCATCCGCCATCATCAACCCATGAATACATTCCTCGCGTTTTACCAGGGTATCGGCCCAGCCCTTTCGTTACTGGTGGTGCTGACCTTTCTCATGGCTGGCGCAGTGAAAGGCGTGATCGGCCTGGGCTTGCCGACGGTGGCAATGGGGTTGCTGGGCCTGGCTATGCCCCCTGCGCAGGCAGCGGCCCTACTTATCGTGCCTTCGACCCTGACCAATCTCTGGCAGCTGGCCAGTGGTGGGCATCTGCGCACGTTGCTCGTGCGTTTGTGGCCCCTGCTGGCAATGACCTTCATTGGCACCCTGCTGGGCAGCGCCTGGCTGGGCATCGACAGCGGCCCCTGGGCCGTGCATGCCCTGGGCGCGGCCTTGCTGGTGTACGCCCTTTACGGGTTGGCCGGGCCGGGCTTCAGCCTGGCACCTTCCCGGGAGCGCTGGCTGGGGCCTATATGCGGGCTGATCACCGGGGTGGTCACGGCCGCTACCGGGGTGTTCGTGATGCCGGCGGTGCCGTACCTGCAAAGCCTGGGCCTGTGCCGTGAGCAGATGATCCAGGCATTGGGCTTGTCCTTCACGGTTTCCACCCTGGCATTGGCCATGGGCCTAGCCGGCCAGGATGCACTTGGCGGTCAGGCCCTGGGTGCCTCACTGCTGATGCTGGCGCCGGCGTTGCTGGGCATGCTCGCCGGGCAATGGCTGCGTCAGCGTATCAGCCCAGTGCTGTTCAAGCGGTGCTTCTTCATTGGCCTGGCCATGCTGGGCGGCCATCTGTTGCTCAACGGCTAGCAGACGATGGGCTAAGCATGTCTACCCGCTGGAACTCGAAATCCTGCGCCAGGTAGTCCATGCGCCGCTCAGCGAATGCGGTCATGTGGGGCAGCGCGGCGTGCACATCCAGCGCTGCTTTGTCAGCCCATACTTCGAAGAATACGAACAGGGTCGGGTCCTGCTGGTCGCGCAGCATGTGGTACTCGATGCAGCCAGGCTCCCGGCGGCTGGGCTCCACAAAGGGCCTGAACAGGTTTTCGAAAGCATCGGCCATTTCCGGCCGCGTCTTGGCCTTGAGGATGAATGCGTATTGCTCGGTCATGAAGAGTCGCTCGTGTGAGGGAAGGGCAATGTTAGAGCAATAATAAAACCTGGATTCGTGCTTTAGGGTCACATGTATTGTGCGGCAATGAGGCTGTTTGCTGCATCCCACGGCCTATAACCTGCGGCCTCAACTTTTCACTGAGCCGGTCGCCGGCTATCAGAGGCCCAGCATGAAGCACATCCTTTTGCTCAACGGCGGCAAACAGTTCGCCCATTCTCACGGTCAGCTCAACCAGACCCTTCATGATGCAGCCCTGGCCCATCTGGACCATGCCGGGTTCGCGGTGCAGCAGACCTTCATCGACGGCGGTTACGACGTACCGGCCGAGGTAGAGAAGTTTCTCTGGGCCGATGTCATCATCTACCAGATGCCAGGTTGGTGGATGGGCGCGCCCTGGACGGTGAAAAAGTACATCGACGACGTGTTCACGGAAGGCCATGGCAGCCTGTACGCCAACGATGGCCGCAGCCGCTCGGACACCTCACGCAAGTATGGCAGTGGTGGCCTGTTGCAAGGCAAGCAGTACATGCTGTCGCTTACCTGGAACGCACCGCAGCAGGCGTTCGATGCCGAAGACGATTTCTTCGAAGGCAAGGGTGTCGATGGGGTGTACTTCCCCTTCCACAAGGCCAACCAGTTTCTTGGCATGACGGGCCTGCCCACCTACCTGGCCGTTGACGTGATCAAGCGCCCGGATGTACCGGTTGCGCTGGCAGGTTACCTGGCGCATCTGGACAAGGTGTTCGGCAAGGCGATCTAATCCCGGCAGCTACCTGCCGCAGGCCTGAATGTGAAAACCCGATCCGAAGAGCTCCAGGTGTTCGTCGCTGTCATCGACTGCGGCTCCCTTTCCGCCGCCGCCGAACAGATCGGCCAGACCCCCTCGGCGGTCAGCCGGACCCTGTCACGCCTTGAGGCCAAGCTGGGCACCACGCTGGTGAACCGAACCACACGGCGCATGGACCTCACCGAAGAGGGGCGCTTCTTTCTAGAGCGGGCGCGGCAGGTACTGCAGCAGATGGACGACATGGAAGAACACCTGGCGATCAACCGCCAGATGCCCACTGGGCGTCTGCGCATCAATGCGGCGGCGCCTTTCATGCTGCATGCCATCGTCCCGTGGGTTGGCGAGTTTCGTCAGCACTACCCTGGCATCGAGCTGGAGCTGAACACGGACGACCTGATCATCGACCTGCTGGAGCACAGCACGGATGTGGCGATACGTATCGGTGAGCTGGCCGACTCCAGCCTACATGCCCGTAGCCTGGGCAGCAGCCCGGTACAGGTGCTGGCCAGCCCTGCTTACCTCGCCCGGCAGGGGGTGCCGATGCGGGTCGAGGACCTGCCCAGCCACAGCCTGCTGGGCTTCAGCCAACCCGAATCACTCAACCGTTGGCCCCTGCGCCATGCCCAGGGGGAGCAGTGGGGTATTCGCCCGGCGCTGACGGCCTCCAGCGGCGAAACCCTGCGCCAGCTGGCCTTGGCAGGGGAGGGCATCGTCTGCCTCTCGCATTTCATGACCCACGACGACATCCGCGCCGGGCGCCTGCAGGTATTGCTGGCAGACGCCAACAACGGCTATCGCCAGCCCATCCATGCCGTCTACTACCGCAATACCCAGCTGGCCCTGCGCATCCAGTGTTTCCTTGATTTCATCCAGCGCAAACTGGAAAGGTACGCCAGCCCAGTTGCCTGATCACGACATGGCCTGCCCGCCGACGGCGAAACTGCCGGGTGCCGATTGCACAGCGGCGGCCCTTCGGCCTTACTGACAACTCGACAAAAACCAACACCAAGGAAGTGTCATGCGTATTGTCCCGTTCCAGTACCTGGCCCTGGCCGCCGCGATCCTCAGCTGCTCTTCGGTGCATGCCGTTGCGTTGGAAGGCGGCGCCGTCGCTGCTCCCGATGAGTACGGTGCAAAGGTGGCCGCCGACATCCTGAAGAAAGGCGGCAATGCGGTGGATGCTGCGGTGGCTACCGCCTTCACCCTGGCCGTCACCTACCCGGAAGCCGGCAACATCGGCGGGGGCGGCTTCATGACCCTGTTCGTCGACGGCAAGCCTTACTTCCTCGATTACCGTGAAGTCGCCCCGCGGGCGGCCACACGCAACATGTACCTGGATGACAAGGGCGAAGTCATCGAGAACCTGAGCCTGGTCGGCGCCCGCGCAGCGGGTGTGCCGGGGACGGTGATGGGCCTGTGGGAGGCACACCACAAGTTTGGCAAATTGCCCTGGAGCGAGCTGCTGACCCCGGCCATCGGCTATGCCAAAAATGGTTTCAAGGTGGCGGAAAAACAGTACCAGTACCGCAACGACGCCCAAGGCATGTTCAAGACCGCCACCAACTTCAACGACTATTTCGGCAACATGAAGGTTGGTGAGCTGTTCAAGCAACCCGAAATGGCACAAACCCTGGAACGCATAGCCGACAAGGGTGTAAGCGAGTTCTACCAAGGCAAGACCGCAGACCTGCTGGTGGCGCAGATGCAGGCCGACAAAGGGCTCATCACCAAGCAGGACCTGCAGGACTACAAGGCTGTCTGGCGTGAACCGATGGCCGTGAGCTGGCGCGGCAACGTGGTGTATACCGCGCCGCCGCCCAGCTCTGGCGGGGTCGCCCTGGCGCAGCTGTTGGGCATCAAGGAGGACCGTGCCGCCGATTTCAAAGGCGTGGCGCACAACTCCGCGCAGTACATCCACCTGCTGGCCGAAATCGAGAAGCGGGTGTTCGCCGACCGTGCCGATTACCTGGGCGACCCGGCCTTCACCCAGGTGCCTGTGGACAAGCTGGTCGCCAAGGCCTACCTGGCCAAACGCGCCGCCCAGGTCAACCCGAAGGCCATTTCTGATACGGCGCAGGTCAAGCCCGGCCTCGAGCCGCACCAGACCACGCATTTTTCCATCGTCGACAAGCAGGGCAACGCCGTCAGCAACACCTACACCCTCAACCTGGACTACGGCAGTGGCGTCGTGGTCAAAGGTGCAGGCTTCCTGCTCAATGATGAAATGGACGACTTCAGCGCCAAGCCCGGTGCGGCCAACGCGTTCGGCGTGGTAGGCGGCGATGCCAATGCCATTGCCCCCGGCAAGCGCATGCTGTCGTCGATGAGCCCCAGCCTGATGACCCGCGACGGGAAGGTGGAACTGGTGATCGGCACGCCGGGCGGTTCGCGGATCTTTACCTCGATCTTCCAGGTGATGAACAACCTGTACGACTACAACATGCCGCTGGAGAAGGCAGTGGCCGCGCAGCGCGTGCATCACCAGTTGCTGCCCAAGGACACGATCTACTACGACAGCTATGCCCCGTTGACCGGCCAGGTGGCCGATGACCTGAAGCAGATGGGGTACGTGCTTGAGGACCAAGGCTGGGAGATGGGCGACATCCAGGCGATCCGGGTAAACGGCGCCACGCTTGAAACCGCCTCCGACCCCCGCGGCCGCGGCGTGGGCCTACTGGTCAAGTAACCCCACGCCACGCCCGATCACACCCTGAACCGGCTCACCAACATCTGCAACTCCCCGCCAAGCCGCGCCAGCTCCACGCTGGACGCGGCTGTCTCATCGCTGGCTGCCGCCGTCTGCTCCGACACATCGCGCACATTCAGGATGCTGCGGCTGATCTCTTCCGCCACCGCACTTTGCTGCTCTGCGGCCGCTGCAATCTGCTGGTTCATCGACTGAATGCTCGACACCGTGCTGGTGATGCTCTCAAGCGACGACCCTGCCTTGCGCGCCAGTTCCACGCTGCTGTCGGTCAGCGAGCGGCTGCCCTGCATGGCATTGGCCACCTGCTGGGTGCCGTGCTGCAGGCTGGCGATGAGCTCTTCGATTTCTTCGGTGGATTTCTGCGTACGCTGGGCCAGGCCGCGCACCTCGTCGGCGACCACGGCAAAACCACGGCCTGCCTCGCCGGCACGTGCCGCCTCGATGGCTGCGTTCAGCGCCAGCAGGTTGGTCTGTTCGGCAACCGACTTGATCACGTCCATCACACTGCCGATTTTCTGGCTTTCCTGCTGCAGCAGGTTCATGGCCTCTGTGGACCGGTGCATGTCTTCGGCCAGGCGCTCGATCTGGCCAATCGCTTCACCGACCACGCGGTCACCGGCACGGGCTTCGCCATCGGCCCCCGTGGCGGCGTGCGACGCCTGTTCGGCATTGCGCGCCACTTCCTGAACGGTGGCAGCCATCTCGTGCATGGCGGTGGCCACCTGGTCGGTCTCGACCTTCTGGCTGTTGGCCCCTGCGCTGGTCTGCTCGGTCACTGCCGACAGCTCTTCGGCCGCGCTGGCAATTTGCGTGACGCCATCACGAATCCCGCCGATCAGCTCGCGCAGGGTGGTACCCATGCGTGCGATGCCTTGCTGCAGCACACCCAGTTCATCGCGGCGGGTAACCCGCAGCTGCTCGGTAAGGTCGCCGCTGGCAATCCGCTCCACGGCCACCAGGGTGTCCTGCAACGGGCGAGTGATCTGGCGGGTGATCAGCACGGCCGCCAGCACACCGACCAGCAGCGCCAGCAACGTAGCCACGGCCTGCAGGGTGCGGGCCTGGCTGCTTTCGATGTCGCGACGCTCCAGCTGGATCTTGTACAGCGCATCGCTGGTCTTGACGATGTCGGCACCTTCTACCGTCATTTCTGCCCGGGCGACGTTGATGGTGGCGACGGCGTCGCGGAACTGGCGCGCAGCGTCACGGAACGCCAACACGGCGCGCTCCAGCGGCTGCAAGGTGGCCTCCTGGCCAGGCAATTCCCGCTTGAGGGTGTCCACCTCGGCCAGTGCAGCGTCCAGCTGACGCAATGCAGCCTGTTCGTTTTGTGCGGTGTTATCGGCAATGTAGCCGCGCACGTCGATGCGCACCTGCAACAGCTGCTGGCGGGTCTTGCTGATCAGTTGCTGTTGGGCCAGGCGCACGCTGTCGCCCTCGGCGCGTGCCATCACGGCCTGGCTCAATGCGTCCATGGCCTTGTCGGCCTGGGCGGAGGCGTTGTCCATGGCGGCGCGGGCAGTGCGGCCAGCGTCGTAGCCCTGGCGCATCTTGGCCAGCGAGACTTTGTAGGCGCTGATGGTTTCGCCCAGCTCGCCCAGCAACTTCACGTTTTCAGGGCTCTTGAAGGTATGCGCCAGGTAGGCCTGCTGCTTGCTGAATGTATCGAGCTTAGCCTGGGTATTGGCCGCTGCTGCGTCGTCACCGTTGGCGATCATGTATTGCAGCCGCGCGATGCGCAGGTCGGTCAGGTCCTTGTTCAGCTGGCTGATATCGCTCATCCAGTTGCTGCGGTCGATCAGGCTGCCCAGGCTGGTCCAGCCAGTGAGGGCCAGCACGCCGGTCAGGATAAGCACCAGGCCGAAGCCCAGGCCAAGTTTCAGGTTGACGCTGATGTTGGCAAACCAGCTGTTCATGCACGCACTCCAGAAGTTGTTTTCGCTCTCTTGATCTTCGTTCGCGAGGCGTTGTTGTTCTGGATGCCCGCTGAATCGTGCTGGGTGTATCGGCAGCGGAAGGGGAAGCTGAAACGCTTTTTCAGCAAAACCGTAACAGGCGCGGGGTAAAGGGGCCGTTTGGCGGCCCCGGAAATCTCAAAGGTTGCGGGCGCTGAAGGTATCGCAGCTGTCTACTTCGCCCTGGGCGAAGCCGGCCTTGAACCAACGCACCCGCTGCGCCGACGTGCCGTGGGTGAACGAGTCTGGTACCACGCGGCCCTGGCCCTGTTGCTGCAACCGGTCATCGCCAATGGCATTGGCCGCGTTCAGGGCCTCCTCCACATCACCCGGTTCCAGCCAGTTCAGGCGCTTCTGCGCCTGGTAGGCCCACACACCGGCCAGGCAGTCGGCCTGCAATTCCTGGCGCACCAGCAGGCCGTTGTCGCCTTCCATGCGCTGGCCGCTGCGACGGGCGGCATCCACCTTGGCCGACACCCCCAGCAAGGTCTGCACGTGGTGGCCAATCTCGTGGGCGATCACGTAGGCCTGGGCAAAGTCGCCTGCGGCGGCAAAGCGTGTTTCCATCTCACGGAAGAACGACATGTCCAGGTAAACGCGCTGGTCTGCCGGGCAATAGAACGGCCCGACCGCCGCCGAGGCAAAGCCACAGGCCGAATTGACCTGGCCGCTGAACAGCACCAGTTTGGGGTTGCGGTACTGTTTGCCGGCCTGCGCGAACAGCGCCTGCCAGGTGTCCTCGGTATCGCCCAGGATGGACGCGACGAACTCGGCCTGCTGATCGTTGGCAGGTGGCGCCTTGCCAGAAGTGGCGGTGGGTGCTTGCTGCTGCATCTGGCCGGTCAGTTGGCCCAGGATCTGCAACGGGTCCTGGCCGGTCAGCCAGCCGATGCCCACGATCAGCAGGATGGCGCCGAGCCCCAGCCCTTTGCCGCCACCAAACCGCATCCCGCCGCCACCTGAGCCCCGGGCGTCGACCACATTGTCGCTACGTCGGCCTTTTCGCCATTCCATGAATGCTCTCCAGAGCCTGAAACAAGAAGATAAAGATTAGTCCACTGCACCGACAGGTGTCAGGCGCTTCTGTCATGCATAACCATTTGGTTAAGCCTCTTCGGCATGAATTCAATATTCATTGCATCCATGCTGCCTGAAACTGTAAGTCCGCCTGCCCCACCCAGGCGTTCCATAATTCCAAGAGAGGAAACCGGCATGCCCGCTCAGGACAACAGCCGCTTCGTGATCCGTGATCGCAACTGGCACCCCAAGGCCCTGACGCCTGACTACAAGACCTCGATCGCGCGCTCACCGCGCCAGGCCTTGGTCAGCATCCCACAGTCGATCAGTGAAACCACCGGCCCTGATTTCTCCCACCTGGGCTTTGGCGCCCATGACCACGACCTGCTGCTGAACTTCAACAACGGCGGCTTGCCGATTGGGGAGCGCATCATCGTTGCCGGTCGCATTGTCGACCAGTATGGCAAGCCTGTGCCAAACACCCTGGTCGAAATGTGGCAGGCCAACGCCGGCGGCCGCTACCGCCACAAGAATGACCGCTACCTGGCGCCGCTCGACCCCAACTTCGGGGGTGTAGGCCGCTGCCTCACCGACCGCGACGGTTACTACAGCTTCCGCACCATCAAGCCTGGCCCGTACCCCTGGCGCAATGGCCCGAACGACTGGCGCCCGGCGCACATTCACTTCGCCATCAGCGGGCCTTCGATCGCGACCAAGCTGATCACCCAGCTGTATTTCGAGGGCGACCCGCTGATCCCGATGTGCCCGATCGTGAAGTCCATCGCCAACCCGCAAGCCGTGCAACAGTTGATCGCCAAACTCGACATGAGCAACGCCAACCCGATGGATTGCCTGGCGTACCGCTTCGACATCGTGCTGCGTGGCCAGCGCAAGACCCACTTCGAAAACTGCTGAGGACCCCGCCATGCCAATCGAACTGCTGCCGGAAACCCCTTCGCAAACGGCCGGCCCCTACGTGCACATCGGCCTGGCCCTGGAAGCGGCCGGCAACCCCACCCGTGACCAGGAAATTTGGAACCGCCTCGCCAAGCCTGAGGCTGCCGGCGAACACATCGTGCTGATCGGCCACGTGTACGACGGCAACGGCCACCTGGTGCGCGATTCGTTCCTGGAGCTGTGGCAAGCCGATGCCAACGGCGACTACCAGGACGCCTATAACCTGGAGAACGCCTTCAACAGCTTCGGGCGCACCGCCACCACCTTCGACGCTGGCGAATGGACGGCGCACACTGTCAAACCGGGCGTGGTAAACAATGCCGCAGGTGTGCCGATGGCGCCGCACATCAACCTCAGCCTGTTTGCCCGCGGCATCAACATCCACCTGCACACCCGCCTGTATTTCGACGATGAGGCCGAGGCCAACGCCAAATGCCCGGTGCTCAACCTGATCGAGCAGCCCCAGCGGCGAGAAACCCTGATTGCCAAGCGCTGCGAAGTGGACGGGAAGACGGCCTATCGCTTCGATATCCGTATTCAGGGGGAAGGGGAGACGGTGTTCTTCGACTTCTAAGTGAAGGGGCGCTCGCTCCGTCCAGGCCAAGGCAATGCCTTGACGGAGTGGCCCCTCAAGCAGCCTGGTAATCAGCTGTTTACAGGCTTCAGGTCGAACGCATCGGCCTGGTACTGGAAGAGCAGGCAATCGGCGGCCGCGGTGCACCCGCTTTCGTGTACCAGGTCCGCCGGTAGCTTGTAGTACGACCCCGCCGGGAATTCGCTGCGTTGGCCATCGATCACTGCGTAAAACGTGCCGTGCAGCACAACTGTCGGCAGCGCCTGGCTGTGCTGGTGCAGGCCATTGTCGGTCCCTTTTCTGAACCTGACATAGGCCGAATAAGGCCCGGTGCCAAAGATATCGCCCTCTACGTTCGCGTAACTGACGGCGCCCTGGGTATTGGGCACCGCTTGCCATGCAAGGGCGCTGCTGTCGGGTACTGACACGGTTTTTTCTGCCGCATTGATGCCTGTTGCCAGGGTTGCGAGCGCCATGCCCGCGACTATTGTGCGCAATGCCTTCATGTGAATTCCTCTGCTGGATAACCCTGCAGCCAAGGCTAAAGTAACGCCATTCACACAGATACGGCCCTGCATGGCCAAGACCTGTGCTTATTTTGCACAGATCAAGATTGCCACCGGGGTTGGGCGTAATAAGCCTGCACATAATCCAGCAGCGCCCGCACCTTGGGTGCCAGGTAGCGGCTTTGCGGGTAGACCGCGTAAAGGTTGCGCGCGGGCAACTTCCAGCCTTCAAGTACTGGCACCAGACGCCCGTCGAGCAGCGCATCATGCACAATGAAGCGGTCGAAACTGGCAATGCCCAACCCGCCAATTGCAGCAGCGCGCAGGGCCATCGGTGAGTTGGCACTCAGGCGCCTGGGCATGACGATGTCGTGTTGCTCGCCATCCGCGCGGGTGAGCTGCAACCGCTGAGGGTGCGCAAGGTTGCTGTAGCCGAGCAGTGCATGGCTACTCAGCGTGCCCGGTGAGCTGGGCGCACCATGGCGTTTGAGGTAACTGGGGGCCGCGACCAGCATTACCTCGCTGGGCGCCAGCCGGCGAGCCACCAGGCTGGAGTCCGGCAACTGATCGGTGATCCGCAGGCACACATCGACTTCATCTTCGAGCATGTCGATAAAGCGATCGCTGCAATTGAGCTCCACCTGCAGGCATGGGTGGCGTTCCACAAAGTCAGCCAGCCAGCGCCCCAGTTCCAGCTCGCCGAAGGCGGTTGGCACACTCAGGCGCAGGGTGCCTGTGGGTTGCTGCTGATGCTCGGAGAGCTCAAGCGTCATCGCTTGGACCTGCTCAAGGATAGAGACGCAGTGGCGATAAAAAAGTGTGCCCGCTTCGGTCAGGTGCAGGCGGCGGGTGGTGCGGGCAAGCAGTTGTGTGCCCAGTTGGCGCTCCAGCTGCTTCACCTGGCGTGAGAGTACGGTGTGGGACTGGCCTGTACAGCTGGCAGCGGCGCTGAAGCTGCCGAGGTCGACGACCCGGCGAAAGGTGTGCATGGCGGCCAACTGGTCCATCTTCACGGGCTCCTGACAGGGCCGGTGGGCCGCAACGGCCCAACCGGCTGAGGGATCAGCGCCGAACCAGCAATACGCCGCTTTCCATGTGGTGGGTGTAGGGGAACTGGTCGAACAACGCACAGCGTTCGATCCGGTGCGTATCGTGCAACTGGGCGATGTTTTGCGCCAGGGTTTCCGGGTTGCAGGAGATGTACAGGATGCGCTCGAAGCGCCGGGTGAGCTCGCAAGTGTCCGGGTCCATGCCGGCACGCGGCGGATCGACGAACACGGTGCCGAACCTGTAGCTGCCCAGGTCGATGCCTTCCAGCCGGCGGAACGGCCGCACGCCGTTCAATGCCTGGGTCAGTTCCTCTGCCGACAGCCGCACCAGGCGCACGTTGTCCACAGCGTTTTCGTCCAGGTTGCTCAGCGCGGCATTCACCGACGTCTTGCTGATTTCGGTCGCCAGCACCTGGCGGGCGCGGGTGGCCAGCGGCAGGGTAAAGTTGCCGTTGCCGCAATACAGCTCCAGCAGGTCGTCCTCACGTTCGCCCATGGCGTCGAACGCCCAGCCGAGCATCTTCTGGTTCACCGCGCCATTGGGTTGGGTGAAGGCCCCCTCGGGCTGGCGATAGCTGAACAGCCGGCCCGCCACATCGAGCTCCTCCACCGCGTAGTCGCGGCCGATGACCAGGCGCTTGCCCTTGGAGCGGCCGATGATGCTGACGCCCAACTCATCGGCAAGCTGCCGGGCGGCCACTTCCCAGACAGCGTCCAGCGGGCGGTGGTAGCACAACGTGATCATCGCGTCGCCGGCCAGCGTGGTCAGGAACTCGACCTGGAACAGGCGGTTGCCCAGTGCCTCGTTGCCCTGCCACGCAGCCTTCAGCCGAGGCATCAGGGCATTGATGGGGCGGCTGGCGATTGGGAAATCGTCAATCAGAATCGCCTTGTGCTTGTCCCCGGGCGCAAACATGGCGTAGTGGCGCTGGCCGTCCTCGCGCCACAGGCGGAACTCGGCGCGCAGGCGGTAGTGCTCGCGCGGTGAATCGAAAACGGCAGGCTCCGGCGCGCTGAAAGGCGCCAGCAGCTCGCGCAGCCGGGCTACCTTGGCGTCCAGCTGGCTGGCGTAGGAGGAGGGGTCGAAAGCGGCACTCATGCGTTGAACCAGCCCAGCTTGATGACGAACAGAATGGAAAGGATGACCAGCGCCGCATTCAGGTCGCGGTGGCGGCCACTGATCAGCTTGATGGCTGTCCAGGCGATGAAGCCGAAGGCGATCCCATTGGCAATCGAGTAGGTCAGCGGCATGGCCAGGGCGGTGACCACCACCGGCGCGGCTTCGGTAACGTCATCCCAGTTGATTTCTGCCAGGCCCGAGGCCATCAGCACGGCAACGAACAGCAGGGCCGGCGCCGTGGCGAAGGCCGGTACGCTGCCGGCCAGCGGGGCGAAGAACAGCGCCAGCAGGAACAGCACGGCGACCACGATGGCCGTCAGGCCGGTGCGGCCACCTGCGCTCACGCCAGCGGCAGATTCGATGTAGCTGGTGGTGGTGGAAGTGCCCAGCAACGAACCGGCCATGGCGGCGGTGCTGTCGGCGATCAGGGCGCGGCCCATCTTCGGCATGTGCCCATCCTTGCCCATCAGCCCGGCGCGCTTGGCCACGCCGATCAGGGTGCCGGAATTATCGAACAGGTCGACGAACAGGAAGGCGAAGATCACGCTCACCAGCCCCACGTCCAGGGCGCCGGCGATGTCCAGCTGCAGGAAGGTAGGGGCCAGCGAAGGCGGCATGGAGACGATCCCGCCAAAGGGTGTGACGCCCATTGCAATGGCTGCCACGGTAACCGCCAGGATGCCGATCAGCACCGCGCCGCGCACCTTCAGCGCCTCCAGCCCCACGATCAGGAAGAAACCGAGGGTGGCCAGAATCGGCGCGGGCTGGCGCAAGTCACCCAGGCCCACCAGCGTGGCTGGGTTATCCACCACAATCCCCGCGTTATGCAGGGCGATCAGTGCCAGGAACAGCCCGATGCCCGCAGCGATGGCTGAGCGCAGGGGCAGCGGAATGCTGTTGACGATCCACTCGCGGATGCGAAAGATCGACAACAGGAAGAACATCACCGCCGACAGGAACACCGCGCCCAGGGCTACCTGCCAGGTGTGGCCCATGTGCAGCACCACGGTGTAGGTGAAGAAGGCGTTCAGGCCCATGCCCGGCGCCAGGGCGATCGGGTAGTTGGCGATCAGGCCCATGGTGGTGGAGCCGATGGCGGCCGCCAGGCAGGTGGCGACGAACAGCGCACCCTTGTCCATGCCGGTCTCGCCGAGGATGCTCGGGTTGACGAACAGGATGTAGGCCATGGCCAGGAAGGTGGTGACGCCCGCCAGTATCTCGGTGCGCACATTGGTGTTGTGTGCTTTTAGTTGAAACAGCCTTTCCAGCATGCCCGCTCCCCGAGGCGCCCCCGGCGCCATGAATGTATCGACCCCATCAGCAAAGCACAGACCGTACCGGTTGCCGTGGTTTTGCGTGGGGTGGAAAAAAGCCGCGCATCATACCAGCATGCCAGGCGGGGGCCTATGGCCGTTGGGGAAAGGGTTTAGCACGGCGTGTGCCCGCGATGGGGCCGGACCAGGCCAACCCTTCAGCCCTCGTGCAAGCGATCCCGCTTGGCCAGTGTCGGGAACAGTTTTATCCACACCCCCGTCACCACCAGGGTGCCCACACCCCCGAGCACCACGGCAGGCACTGTGCCAAACCAGTGCGCGGTGACCCCGGATTCGAACTCGCCGAGCTGATTCGAGGCACCGATGAACAGCCCATTGACTGCGCTGACACGTCCGCGCATCTCGTCCGGCGTCTCCAACTGCACGAACGCCCCGCGGATCACCATGCTGATCATGTCGGCAGCCCCAAGCACCACCAGCACCGCCAGCGAGAACCAGAACGAGGTGGACAGGCCGAACGCGATGGTGGCCACGCCGAACACGCCCACCGCCGTGAACATGGTCCGCCCCACCTTGCGCTCGAACGGGAAGCGGGCCAGCCACACCGACATCAGCAAGGCGCCCACCGCTGGCGCTGAGCGCAGCAGCCCCAGGCCCATTGGCCCGGTCAGCAGGATGTCCTTGGCGAACACCGGCAGCAGTGCCGTTGCCCCGCCCAACAGCACGGCGAACAGGTCCAGCGAAATGGCGCCGAGGATGTCTGGCCGGCTGCGGATGAAGCGGATGCCTGCCAGCAACGACTCAAGGCTGGCGCGCCCGCGCTGGGCCACCTGCCCACGGGCCTGCAGGCTCAGGGTCAGCACGCAGGCGATGGCATACAGGGCGACCGTTGGCCCGTAAACCCAAATGCTGCCAAAGGCATAGAGAAAACCGCCCACGGCAGGCGCCACGATGGTTGCCGACTGGGTTGCCGATGCCGAGGCTGCCACGGCCCGTGGGAACAACCCGGCCGGTACAACGTTGGGCAGCAAGGCCTGTGTGGCGGGCATCTCGAACGAGCGGGTGGCCCCCAGCAGGAAGGCCAGGGCGAAGATCAGTTCGCGGGTGACATGGTCGGTAGCGCTGCCCACCGCCAGGGCCAGGGCGATCAGCCCCTGCAGGCTCTGGCAAAGGGCCGCCACCTTGCGCCGGTCATAACGGTCGGCCACATGGCCGGTGTGCAACATGAACAGTACCCGGGGTGCGAACTCCACCAGGCCCACCAGCCCCAGGTCCAACACGTTGCCCGTTAACTGGTAGAGGTGCCAGCCAATGGCCACGGTGAGCATCTGGAAACCGCTGGCGGTAAACACCCTGGCCAGCCAGAAGGCCAGAAAAGGGCGGTGATGGCGCAACAACTGCGGCGCAGAATCAGACATCGGAACCCTTGGCCTCGGCGCGTGGGGAAGCCTGCAGCCTATCATCTGTTTGTAACAAATGGTTGCTGTTTGCACGCCCGGGCATTTTTACGCCGCATTGGGAACCGGGGTGGGGCAACCGGTCACGCGGCAAACCACCACACGGCCAGTTGGGCCTTTCGGGGCTATGCTTGCAGGCATATCGTTGATCTGGGTCAATCGTTGCAATCGTAACGATCCCGCAACGGTTCGGCCTTCTGGCCGTAATCCCTGCACATCGAACAGAACAATTCCAACGCGCCGTACTCGACTACGTGGGGGCAGTGGGGCGACGGTGCCACCGGCCCGATCGCCGGATTACCTGAAGAGGAAGCATTATGTTCGGTCTAGAGGCTCTGGATCTCGCCCGGATCCAGTTCGCGTTTACCGTATCCTTTCACATCCTGTTCCCGGCCATCACCATTGGCCTGGCAAGCTACCTGGCCGTGCTCGAAGGCCTTTGGCTGAAGACCGACAAACAGGTCTACCGGGACCTCTATCACTTCTGGTCGAAGATCTTTGCTGTCAACTTCGGCATGGGGGTAGTGTCTGGCCTGGTCATGGCCTACCAGTTCGGCACCAACTGGAGCCGGTTCTCCGAGTTCGCAGGTTCGGTCACCGGGCCGTTGCTCACCTACGAAGTCCTGACCGCGTTCTTCCTTGAAGCAGGCTTTCTGGGCGTAATGCTGTTTGGCTGGAACCGGGTAGGGCGTGGCCTGCACTTTTTCGCCACCTGCATGGTGGCGCTCGGTACGCTGGTGTCCACATTCTGGATCCTGGCCTCCAACAGCTGGATGCAGACCCCCCAGGGCCACGAAATCATCGATGGCCGCGTCATACCGGTGGACTGGCTGGCGATCATCTTCAACCCTTCGTTCCCGTTCCGCCTGATGCACATGGCCACGGCAGCCTTTGTCGCCACCGCCTTCTTCGTCGGTGCGTCGGCGGCCTGGCACCTGCTGCGCGGGCGCGACAACCCCTCGGTGCGCAAGATGCTGTCGATGGCCATGTGGATGGCCCTGATCGTGGCGCCCGTGCAGGCGCTGATCGGCGACTTCCACGGCCTGAACACGCTCAAGCACCAGCCGGTAAAAATTGCCGCCATCGAAGGCCACTGGGAGAACAAGCCGGGCGAGGCAACGCCGTTGATCCTGTTCGGCATCCCTGACATGCAGGCTGAAACCACCCGCTTCAAGCTCGAGATACCCGTACTCGGCAGCCTCATCCTCACCCACAGCCTGGACCAGCAGGTACCGGCGATGAAGGAATTCCCGCCCGAGGACCGGCCCAACTCCACCATCATCTTCTGGTCGTTCCGCATCATGGTGGCGCTCGGCATGCTCATGATTGCGGCCGGCCTGTGGAGCCTGTGGCTGCGCAAGGGTGGCAAGCTGTACACCTCGCGCCCGTTCCTGCATTTCGTCACCTGGATGGGGCCGTCTGGGTTGCTGGCGATTCTTGCCGGCTGGTTCACCACCGAAATCGGTCGCCAGCCCTGGGTGGTGTATGGGGTCATGCGCACCGCCGACGGTGTGTCCAACCACAGCTATACCCAGCTGGGCTTCACCCTGGTGGCCTTCGTGGTGGTGTACTTCGCCCTGTTCGGCACCGGCTTTGCCTACATGATGCGCCTGGTGCGCAAAGGGCCGCATACCGGTGAAGGGGACCAGCCGCGCCCGGGTGGGCCAGGCCAGCAACGTACGCCAGCACGGCCATTGTCCGCCGCCGACGACAGCAGCGATGCTGCCACTGCAGACCTGAGCAAGGGGAACTGAGCCATGGGTATCGATCTTCCACTGATCTGGGCTGTCATCATCATCTTCGGCGTGATGATGTACGTGGTGATGGACGGCTTTGACCTCGGCATCGGCATGCTCTTCCCTTTCGTCAAAGGTGAGCGTGACCGGGACGTGATGATGAACACCGTTGCCCCCGTGTGGGACGGTAATGAAACCTGGCTGGTACTGGGAGGTGCCGGGTTGTTCGGTGCCTTCCCGATGGCGTACGCCGTGGTCCTCGAAGCCCTGTACCTGCCGTTGATGCTGATGCTGATCGGCCTGATTTTCCGCGGCGTGGCGTTCGAGTTCCGCTTCAAGGCCAGCGCCCAGCGCCGGCATCTGTGGGACAAGGCTTTCATCGGCGGCTCGCTGGTGGCCACGTTCTTCCAGGGGGTAGCGCTGGGTGCCTTCATTGAAGGTTTCAAGGTGGTGGACCGCCACTTCGCCGGCGGTACGCTGGACTGGCTGACACCCTTCAGCCTGTTCTGTGGCCTGGGGCTGATCGTGGCGTACTCGCTGCTGGGCTGCACCTGGCTGATCATGAAGACCGAAGGGCCGCTGCAGGAGCAGATGCACAACCTTGGCCGCCCGTTGGCCCTGGTGCTGCTGGCGGTGATCGGCATCGTCAGCCTGTGGACACCTGTGGCCTATCCACAGATCGCCGAGCGCTGGTTCAGCATGCCCAACCTGATCTGGTTCATGCCGGTACCGGTACTCGTGCTGGTGACCTTCTACGGGCTGTTCAAGGCAGTGGCGCGCAGCGCGAATTACGCGCCGTTCCTGCTGACCCTGGTGTTGATCTTCCTTGGCTACAGCGGCCTGGGCATCAGCCTGTGGCCGAACATCATCCCGCCGTCCATCTCCATCTGGGAGGCCGCCGCGCCGCCGCAGAGCCAAGGCTTCATGCTGGTCGGCACCTTGTTCATCCTGCCTTTCATCCTGGGTTACACCTTCTGGAGCTACTACGTGTTCCGCGGCAAGGTGACTCACGATCAGGGCTATCACTAGGAGGCTGAAAAATGACCAGTAACCAGGGTGCGGAGCAGAAGAAACCCTTGTGGCAGCGCCTGGGCTGGCTGCTGCTCATCTGGGCGATGAGCGTGGCGGCACTGGGTGTGGCGGCCTGGGTGATGCGGCTGTTCATGAGCGCAGCCGGGTTGACCACCCACTGAGCGCTGCCGGGGCTGCCAGGCAGCCCCGGCACCTTTATTTGCGCGCCTTGAGCACGACGAACTTGGGCGTTGCCGCCACCTGTTCCACACCGCGGAACAGGCGGGCAAGCTTGCTGTGGTAGCCCAGGTGGCGGTTACCCACGATGTACAGCGCGCCACCCACTACCAGCGCTTCGCGGGCCTGCTGGAACATGCGCCAGGCGAGGAAATCACCCACCACTTGTTGCTGGTGAAACGGTGGGTTGCACAGCACAACGTCCAGGGATTGCTTCTCGACACCTGCCAGGCCATCGCCCGCCAGGAACGTGGCCGGGCGCTCGCCCAGGGCTGACTGCCAGTTTTCTTGCGCGGACTGTACGGCCATGTAGGACTCATCGACCAAGATGTAGTGCGCGTCCGGGTTGGCCATGGCGCTGGCAATGGCCAGCACCCCATTGCCACACCCCAGGTCTGCTACCCGGGCGCTGCCCAGGTTCCCAGGCAGGTGAGGCAAGAATGCCCGGGTGCCGATATCCAGCCCCTCTCGGCAAAACACGTTGGCATGGTTGACCAGCTCCAGCGCCGGTGCCTCCAGGCGGTAACGGCTGGGGTACGGTGAGCAGGCGAGCGGTTGCTGCGCGGGGGTTGCCGTCAGCAGCCGGGCTTTTTTCTGCGCCAGTGAGGCCTGTACCGGGCCGATGTATTTTTCCATCAGCTCGCCGGCTGCACGCGGCAGGTGCTTGACCATGGCGCCGGCCATTACCTGCGCACCAGGGGCGAGGTGGCCTTGCAGGCGAATCAGCTGCTCTTCAAGCAATGCCAGGGTCTTGGGGACACGGATCAACACGCGGTCGAATTCACCTTGCCAATGCTCGCTGGCCGGTATGAACGGCACGCTGTCGAATGACAAGCCACGGCGCACCAGGTTTTTGCCCAATGCGAGGTGTGCCAGGTGTGAATCGCCACTGCTGACCACCTGCACATGGCCGGCCAGGCTGGCCGCCAGGGCGCCGAAACTGTCATTGAGCACCAGCACTCGCCAGCCAGCCTGGGGCACCTGCTGGTGCAACTGCTCAAGCAGGTATTCGTCGGCGGCGTCGAACGCCTGCAGCGGGTCGTTGGCCTGCTCGGGCTGGCGGATCAGGTCGAGGGCAGCAAAAGGGGTGGTCAACAGGGGCATGGCGTCTGGCTCGGGTACGAATCTGCCCGTTGCGGTTCGCCGCGGGCTTTGCCGGGCGATTCTACAGCGCTTTGCCGAAGGTCGCAGGCTCGAACGTCAGATCCAGCCGCGCAGGGCAGCAATGGCCACGGCGCCAGCCTTGTTGGCCGCGTTGGTTTTGGTGATCACGCTGCGAATGTGAAAATTGACCGTGCTTTGCGACAGGGACAGGATGCAGGCCACGTCGGCGGCGGTTTTGCCCGCGGCGGACCACTTCAATACCTCAAGCTCCCGCTCGCTCATTTTCGGTTGAGGCGGGCAAAGTGCATCCAGATGATGCTCGGAGAGTACCGCATGCAGGGTGTGGCACATCCACTGGACGCTACCCGCCTTGTCGTACAGTTCGGCCGTTTCGATTCTGCCTGCGGGCCTGGCCACGCTCATTTGGCTTTCGTTGTGCTGCAAGTCGTGAAGTGACTGTGTCCAGCCGTGCCGAAGGCCATGCTGGCATGCCGCCTCGCGCACATGAGGGGCTTCTTTGTAGAGTTCGTCAGTCCACAGTACGGGTGTGGTAGAGGTGTGGCTGGCGATGCTGGCGCTGTCCTGCTTGTAGAAGTCTTCATCCTGATAGCACAGGATCCAGTCGCTCGGGTAATTGCTATAGAGGTAGAAATGCGGGGTTTGCGTGGCGATCTGTATGCGCAGGTTCAGGCCGAGGTAGTCGAAGTCAAGATCCTGGGTAAGGTGCACAGCGATATCGAACAGTTTCCGCGGGTGGCGCTCGCTCACAAAGGCGTGAAGATGCTCTGGCTTCCAGTGAAACATCTGAAGTCTCCAGTGGGCATCGGAGCCCAATCCGTATGGGTGCCGGTTTGAGTGTAGGAAACGTTTCAGCCCATCGTTGGTACATTTGGCTATAGCAGGCGGGCTTTTCTGTGACGGAATGTGCCGCGAACGGCACTAGGCCCCACAAAGCAGTGGTTTTTATCCAGACTACTTTGCGCGACACTGTATGGACCCCGTATTTGGAGCCCGACATGACCGCCAGCGCTGAGAAATTCACTCGTCAGACCCTGCTCGATGTTCAGCCGTTGACGCCGAACCTGTTCAGCCTGCGAGTCACGCGCGATGCGGGCTTTCGCTTCCGCTCGGGTCAGTTTGCCCGCCTGGGGGTGAGCAAGGCCGATGGCAGTGTGGTGTGGCGAGCCTATTCGATGGTCAGCGCGCCGCACGACGAGTACCTCGACTTCTTCTCCATCGTAGTACCCGGTGGCGAATTCACAAGCGAGCTGAGCCGCCTGGGTGCAGGCGACACGCTGTTGATAGACCGCCAGGCATTCGGGTTCCTGACGCTTGACCGCTTCACCGGCGGGCGCGACCTGTGGCTGTTGGCAACCGGCACAGGCATTGCGCCGTTCATGTCGATTCTGCAGGACTTCGAAGCCTGGGAGCGTTTCGACAACATCAAGCTGGTGTATTCCGTACGCGAGGCCAAAGAGCTGGCATACGTCGATGAAATCAACACCCTTGAACAGCGTGATTACCTGGCGGAGTACGCCGGCAAACTGCAGTTCATTCCTGTAGTCACCCGCGAGCAGCACCCCGGCGCGCTGAACGAGCGCATCACTACCCTGATCGAGAATGGTGAGCTGGAGCGGGCAGCTGGGTTGGCGCTGTCACCCGAGCACTCGCGCATCATGCTGTGCGGCAACCCTGAGATGATCGACGAGACGCGCAAGGTGCTCAAGGCGCGTGACCTGCAATTGAGCCTGAGCAAGCGCCCTGGCCAGGTTGCGGTGGAAACCTACTGGTAATTACTGCCTGCGAACGGCGGGCGCCGCTCGCAGGGTACTGCCTCAGGGGCGGTTTTTGAGCAGGTCGCGGATTTCGGTAAGCAGCGTTTGCTCAGGCGACGGAGCAGGCGGCACGCTTGGCGCCACCGCTTCTTCGCGTTTGAGGCGGTTGATGGCCTTCACGCCCATGAAGATGGCGAAGGCGATAATCACGAAGTCGATGACGGTCTGGATGAACTTGCCATAGGCCAGCACCACCGCCGGGATATCGCCCTGGGCAGCTTTCAGGGTGATGGCCAGGTCGCTGAAATCGACACCGCCGATCAACAGCCCCAGTGGCGGCATGACCACATCCCCAACGAAGGACGAGACGATCTTGCCGAAGGCCGCGCCGATGATGATACCGACCGCCATGTCGACGACGTTGCCTTTGACCGCGAAGGCCTTGAACTCACTGATCATGCCCATGTATCTATTCCTTTGTAACAAATGGTGAGGTAAACGCAGTGTAAGCCACTTAAACGCTTCATGCGCTGCATTCAGGGGTAGTGACTACTGTCGCAACGAATAGTTTTGTCGCATCCCAGGCCCGCCAGGGCACGTTCGCTACGTTATCATTCAGGCTTTTTTACCCGGAGACACTCCCCATGGCCAAGGCCAAGCGCATGTATGGTTGCACCGAGTGCGGCGCGACCTTCCCCAAATGGGCTGGGCAATGTGGCGAATGCGGGGCCTGGAACACCCTGGTCGAAACCATGATCGAAAGCGGTGGTGCGGCAGCGCCAAGCAGCGGGCGTGCAGGCTGGACCGGGCAGCAGGCGCAGATCAAGACCCTGGCCGAAGTCAGCGTCGAAGAGATCCCGCGCTTCACCACCAGCAGTACCGAACTGGACCGCGTGTTGGGTGGCGGGCTGGTGGACGGCTCGGTGGTGCTGATTGGCGGTGACCCGGGTATCGGCAAGTCGACCATCCTGTTGCAGACCTTGTGCAACATCGCGGTGGGCATGCCTGCGCTGTATGTCACCGGCGAAGAGTCCCAGCAGCAGGTGGCCATGCGCTCGCGGCGCCTGGGGCTGCCCCAGGACAAGCTCAAGGTCATGACCGAAACCTGCATCGAAACCATCATTGCCACGGCGCGCCAGGAAAAGCCGCGGGTGATGGTAATCGACTCGATCCAGACCATTTTTACCGAGCAGTTGCAGTCGGCGCCGGGCGGTGTGGCCCAGGTGCGTGAAAGCACTGCATTGCTGGTGCGTTACGCTAAACAGAGCGGCACGGCCATTTTCCTGGTGGGCCATGTGACCAAGGAAGGCTCGCTGGCAGGCCCGCGGGTGCTGGAGCACATGGTCGACACGGTGCTGTATTTCGAGGGCGAGTCCGACGGCCGCCTGCGCCTGTTGCGGGCGGTTAAGAACCGCTTTGGCGCGGTCAACGAACTGGGCGTTTTCGGCATGACCGACCGCGGCCTGAAGGAAGTGTCCAACCCATCGGCGATTTTCCTCAACCGCACCCAGGAAGAAGTACCCGGCAGTGTGGTGATGGCGACCTGGGAGGGCACGCGGCCGATGCTGGTGGAAGTGCAGGCGCTGGTGGATGACAGCCACCTGGCCAACCCGCGCCGGGTCACGTTGGGGTTGGACCAGAACCGCCTGGCCATGCTGCTGGCGGTGCTGCACCGGCATGGGGGTATTCCGACCCATGACCAGGACGTGTTCCTCAACGTGGTCGGCGGGGTCAAGGTGCTGGAAACCGCATCAGACCTGGCCTTGCTGGCAGCGGTAATGTCCAGCCTGCGCAACCGGCCGTTGGCCCATGGCCTGCTGGTATTCGGTGAAATCGGCCTGTCGGGCGAGGTGCGGCCGGTGCCCAGCGGGCAGGAGCGCCTGAAAGAGGCGGCCAAGCATGGCTTCAAGCGTGCCATCGTGCCCAAGGGCAATGCCCCCAAGGAGGCACCAGCCGGGCTGCAGGTCATTGCGGTCACCCGGCTGGAGCAGGCGCTGGATGCGCTCTTTGAATAATGGCGGGCGCACAGGCGTTCGCGCACAAATGCCCCAGGCATGATTGGCCCGAAACAAACGTAGGAGCGAGCGCAGCTCGCGATGCGCCGCGCG
>NZ_JACVVG010000039.1:0-44856 GCF_016647875.1 Pseudomonas sp. S36
GGTTGGGGCAGATGCTGTACACCACCCTCAGCCTGTTCCAGGAGGCGCAGGCCAGCACGGTGATCCTGGGCATGCTGGTGCTGGTGTTTCTGGTGGATGCCTTGAGCGATGTGTTGCGCCAGCGTTATGTGCGTGGCGACAGGTGAGCGGGGGTTGCCCGGCTCGCCCTGCGCCACCCCGGTTGTGCAAAAAGTATCAGGCAGTCACTGCCTCAGCGGACTGCGCGCCGCGCTGCATCGACTCCAGGTTCCGCTCGATGGTCTCGCAGATGGTGTCCATCTGGATCTGATGCTCGCTGAAGCGGAACGGGCTCTGCAGGTCGGTGCCGATGCGCTCGATGGCCAGCAGCATGAAGCCCACCACAGTAGACGCCAGCGGCGTGAACCATTCCAGCGACTCTACCAACCCCACCGGCACAATCAGGCAGAACAGGGTAATGAACAGCCGTGGAAAGTACACGTAGGGGTAGGGCAGGGGCGTATTGGCGATACGTTCCATGCCGCCCTGGGCATTGGACAAGTCCACCAGTGTCGACTCCAGGCGCGCCAGGCGGATGCTGTCCAGGCGCCCAGCCTGGTATTCACGTGCCAATAGGGCAGCGGAGCCACTGACGATGTCGTTGGCGAAGTTGTTGGAGCGCGTGCGCCGCTCGAACTCCGCCTCGGGGATGAATGCGCCCAGTTCGTCCGCGCATTTTTCGCCCCTCAGCTGGGCCGCCAGGCAGTTCACATAGGCAATGTGTCGGCGCAGCAGGGTAGCCTTGACCGGGTTGAGGCCGTCTTCGGGGTCGTCGATCAAGGTCAGCGTCTGCCGGGCGAAGCTGCGCGAGCTGTTCACCAGGGCGCCCCACAGTGTCCGGGCTTCCCACCAGCGGTTGTAGGCACTGCTGTTGCGAAAGCTCACCAGCACCACCAGGGCCGAGCCTAGCAGGGTCAGCGGGATCAGCGGCAAGGTGAACTTGCTGTTGAAGAACAGCATGAAATCAATGGTGACCAGCACGTCCCAGATCAGCAGCCAGAACAGTGACCAACCGATGTAGCCGATGGTCTTCACTGCCAGGCGATACTTGCGGATGATGACGTCTTTCAAATGGCGCACCTCAAACGTTTCAGTGTGCTGGATGGGACGTCGGGCAGTGGCGAAGGTTCGCACGCTGGGTGTTGCAAACCATGTTCGCGTCACACCCCCCCAATACCTGCGTCGCATTTCGTCCAACAGGTTTGCCCGTATCGGCTCGATAGTGGCACAATGCCTTGTATCGAATGGCTGCCCATGCACACGCCGCGTGGCCCGTCCGATGCTTCTCCAGGGCAGCATTCTTTCGGTACCCCGCCATGAACCAGCGCACAGGCAAAGGCCTTTCTTTCGCCAGACGCATGTATGCCCCCCGCGCCATCGGTACCGGTCTCGGTTTTTTTTGTGTGCTGATCGGCATCTTCCCCCTGCAGCCTGCCGGCTGGGTGTGGGCACTGCTGTTTGCCCACGGGTTTGTCTGGCCGCACCTGGCGTATCAGCTAGCCCGCCGCTCCGGCGAACCGTTCCGCACCGAGCAACGCAACCTGGTCTTCGATGGCTTTGCCGGCGGCTGCTGGGCGGGCGTGATGGGGCTCAACCCACTGCCCAGCGTCATCATCCTGTCGATGATCGCCATGGACAAGATCGCTGCAGGCGGCTGGCACATGCTGTTCAAAACCTTGGCAGCCCAGGCAGCCGGCATCGCGTTGGGGCTGTGGCTGTATGGGCCGCCACTGTTCCCAGCCACCACCCAGGCGCAGATGCTGGCGTGCCTGCCAATACTGCTGATCTACCCCATGGCCATTGGCCTGATCTGTTATCAGGTGACCGTTCAGCTTGGCAAGCACAAGCGCGCCCTGGCCCGCCTCAGCCAGACCGATGCGCTGACCGGCCTGAGCAACCACGGTGCGTGGAAGGCATTGCTGCTGAGCGAATTCGAGCGTTGCCAGGCCGGGGGCGGTGGCAATTGCCTGGCGCTGATCGACGTCGACCATTTCAAGCAGGTCAATGACCGGTATGGCCACCTGGTTGGCGACAAGATC
The DNA here is from genome assembly GCF_016647875.1 of Pseudomonas sp. S36. Lineage (NCBI taxonomy): Bacteria > Pseudomonadati > Pseudomonadota > Gammaproteobacteria > Pseudomonadales > Pseudomonadaceae > Pseudomonas > Pseudomonas sp. S36. The sequence continues at coordinate 2,058 of NZ_JACVVG010000039.1, forward strand.
CTGCGGGTCATCAGTGCCACCTTGTCGCTGCACCTGCGCAAGCGCGACCCGGCAGCGCGCTATGGCGGTGACGAGTTCTGCGTGATGCTGCCCGAAACTACCCCCGCCCAGGCGCGTGAAGTACTGGAGCGCCTGCGCCTGGCGGTGGAAGCCTTCCGCGACCCGGCGCTGCCAGAGCTGGCGTTGAGCCTGAGCATTGGCGTGGCACCATATGAGCCGCATATGGACAATGCCGAAGCCTGGCTGCATGCGGCGGACATGGCCCTTTACGGCGCCAAGCATGCCGGGCGCAATTGCATCATGTTGGCGCCCGCCACCCTGCAGCCGGCCTGATCAGGACTTGGCCGCGACGGCCACGTAGCCTTTCACCGACCCCGGTGCCCCGGGCTTGGCCTTGTGTGCCAGCAGGTACTGGTAGCGGCGCCATTCCTTGTCGATTTCGCTGAACGACATGAACACGCTGACCCGGTCCTTGCCGGCCAGGTCCGGCCGCTTGGCCGCGTCGATCTCGCGGGTGGGGATGATCGCGACGTTGATGCCAACCACATTGCCGTCATCGGCGAACACTGGCCCGCCAGACATACCCTTGGTGATCGGGCCATCGTGCACCGAATAAAACACGCTGCCGGGCGTGCCATCCAGGCGCACCAGCGACGAAAGCGCATGGCCCTTGCCTTGCACCGGCATCATCAGGCTGTTGAAACCCACTGCCGTAACGGCTTCGCCTGGCACGTACTGGCGCCAATGCGGCACTGCGCTGGCCTTGTGCTTGAAGAACACCACATCCCCTAGGCCCTCGTGCACCACGTTGCGCAGGAAGGGGGTGTGCTTGGCAGTGACGGCGTAATCGTCGTTCCACTGTATGGCGCTGGCCATCAGCAACATGGGCAGCGGCGCACCGGAGGTGACCACGAAGGCTTGGCTGTAGACAGGGTCTGAAACGTAGGACGTTGGCATTCCATTGCACCCACTGAGCAGCATCATTGCCGCCATGCAGGGCGCGATTGTCTTCATGGTTCACACGGAAGTGAGAGGGAAGGGTGCCGCAATATGGCTAAATGCCATTACCGAAGCAATACATTCGGCATATATCCGACGAATGTAAGCTTATGGACTGGTGTGGCCACTGGCCAATAGGCTTCCTGCATGGTTGTGCGGGGGGAAAATCAATAGCCTGGCGCCAGAGGCCGCGCAGGGGGCTGGCTGTGGAGCGGGCAAAAAAAAACCGACCACAAGGTCGGTTTTTTCCGGATTTTGGTGCCCCGAGGGAGACTCGAACTCCCACTCCTTTCGAAAACGGATTTTGAATCCGCCGCGTCTACCAATTCCGCCATCAGGGCGTGGCGCGCAGTATAGAGAGGTGCCGCTGGTCGGTCAATCGGCTTTCATGGTCAATTTTCACACATTGGGCTAAACTTCCCGGCCCTGCCGAACCGAACATCATCATGCGCGTCGCCGATTTCTCCTTCGAACTCCCTGATTCCCTGATCGCCCGCCACCCGCTGGCCGAGCGCCATGGCAGCCGTCTGCTGGTGCTCGATGGGCCAACCGGTGTGCTTGCGCACCGGCAATTTCCCGACCTGCTCGAATACCTGCGCCCCGGCGACCTGATGGTGTTCAACAACACCCGGGTCATTCCGGCACGGCTGTTCGGCCAGAAGGCGTCGGGCGGCAAGCTCGAAATGCTGGTGGAGCGGGTGCTGGACAGCCACCGTGTGCTGGCCCATGTGCGCGCCAGCAAAGCGCCCAAAGTGGGTACGGTCATTTTGCTGGAAGGCGGCGGTGAAGCCGAGATGGTCGCCCGCCACGACACGTTGTTCGAGCTGCGCTTCACTGAAGAAGTGCTGCCGCTGCTCGACCGGGTCGGCCACATGCCCCTGCCGCCCTACATCGACCGCCCCGACGAAGGCGCGGACCGTGAGCGCTACCAGACCGTCTATGCCGAGCGCGCCGGCGCCGTTGCCGCGCCCACTGCAGGCTTGCACTTCGATGAGGCCCTGTTGGCGCAAATTGCCGCCATGGGCGTAGAGCGTGCCTTCGTCACCCTGCACGTAGGGGCCGGCACCTTCCAGCCGGTACGGGTGGACAACATCGAAGACCACCACATGCATAAAGAGTGGCTCGAAGTGAGCCAGGATGTGGTCGATGCCATCGAGGCGTGCCGCGCCCGTGGCGGGCGGGTAATCGCAGTCGGTACCACCAGCGTGCGCTCGCTGGAAAGCGCAGCCCGTGATGGCGTGCTCAAGCCGTTCAGCGGCGACACCGACATCTTTATCTACCCGGGCCGCCCATTCCATGTGGTAGACGCCCTGGTCACCAATTTCCACTTGCCCGAGTCCACGCTGCTGATGCTGGTCTCGGCCTTTGCCGGCTACCCCCAGACCATGGCTGCCTACGCGGCGGCGGTCGAGCAGGGGTACCGCTTCTTCAGTTACGGTGATGCCATGTTCATCACCCGCAATCCGGCGCCACGCGGGCCCGAGGATCAAGCATGAGTCGCACCTGTCGAATGTCCTTCGAACTGCTGGCCACCGACGGCAAGGCCCGTCGGGGCCGCATCACCTTCCCCCGTGGCACCGTCGAAACCCCGGCGTTCATGCCGGTGGGCACCTATGGCACGGTCAAGGGCATGCTGCCCCGCGACATCGAGGCGATCGGCGCCGAGATGATCCTGGGCAACACCTTCCACCTGTGGCTGCGCCCGGGCACCGAGGTGATCAAGAAGCACAACGGCCTGCACGACTTCATGCAGTGGAAAGGCCCGATTCTCACCGATTCCGGTGGTTTCCAGGTGTTCAGCCTGGGCGCCATGCGCAAGATCAAGGAAGAGGGCGTGACCTTCGCTTCGCCGGTGGACGGCTCCAAGGTGTTCATGGGCCCTGAAGAATCCATGCAGGTGCAGCGTGACCTGGGCTCGGACGTGGTGATGATCTTCGACGAGTGCACCCCGTACCCGGCCGAGCACGACATTGCCCGTACCTCCATGGAGCTGTCGCTGCGCTGGGCCCAGCGTTCGAAGAATGCCCACGCCGACAATACGGCGGCGCTGTTCGGCATCGTCCAGGGCGGCATGTACCAGGACCTGCGCATGCGCTCGCTGGAGGGCCTGGAGAACATTGGTTTCGACGGCCTGGCCATTGGTGGCCTGTCGGTGGGCGAACCCAAGCACGAGATGATCAAGGTGCTGGATTACCTGCCAGGCCAGATGCCTGCTGACAAACCTCGTTACCTTATGGGGGTAGGCAAACCGGAAGATCTCGTTGAGGGTGTGCGCCGCGGCGTCGACATGTTCGACTGCGTGATGCCAACACGTAACGCACGTAACGGCCATCTGTTTGTCGATACAGGGGTGATCAAGATCCGCAACGCGTTCCATCGTCATGATGAATCGCCGCTGGACCCGACCTGTGATTGCTACACCTGCAGCAACTTCTCCCGCGCGTATCTGCACCACTTGGACAAGTGCGGCGAAATGCTGAGCAGCATGCTGAATACCATCCACAACTTGCGCCATTACCAGCGCTTGATGGCCGGTTTACGCGAGGCTATTCAACAGGGTAAATTGGCCGCCTTTGTCGACGCCTTCTACGCCAAGCGCGGGCTGCCTGTGCCGCCCTTGGACTGACTGTTTGCATCCATTATTAGAACATTGCATTAGGAGTGCCCAATGAGCTTCTTCATCCCCGCCGCGTACGCGGACGCTGCTGCACCTGCCGCTGGCCCTGCCGGCACCGGTTTCGAGTGGATCTTCCTGGTCGGCTTCCTGGTCATCTTCTACCTGATGATCTGGCGCCCGCAGGCCAAGCGTGCCAAAGAGCAGAAGAACCTGCTGGGCAACTTGCAAAAAGGTGACGAAGTTGTCACCAACGGCGGTATCGCCGGCAAGATCGTCAAGGTGTCCGATGATTTCGTGGTGCTGGAAGTGTCCGACACTGTCGAACTGAAGTTCCAGAAGGGTGCCATTGCGGCCACCCTGCCAAAAGGTACGCTCAAGGCTATCTGAGTTACCGGTTTCATTTTTCCAGTCGGGGCGCGCAACGCGCCCCGCGTCTTGAACGGGCGGCGTGATGCTGAACAAATACCCTCTGTGGAAATACGCACTGATCCTGGTGGTACTGGCGATCGGTTTTATTTATTCCGCTCCCAACCTCTACCCGGATGATCCGGCTGTACAGATCAGTGGTGCCAGCTCGGCGCTGCAGGTCAGCCAGGCCGACCTCGATCGCGTCAGCAAAGCGCTGGTCGATGCCAAGATCACCGTAAAAGGCACCAGCCTGGGTGAGAAGGGCAGTGGCCTGATCCGCCTGACCAACCAGGAAGACCAGCTGCCAGCCAAGGATGTAGTGCGCAAGGCGCTGGGCGATGACTACGTCGTGGCCCTGAACCTGGCCCAGACCACGCCGACGTGGCTGCGCAACCTGGGTGCCAGCCCGATGAAGCTGGGCCTGGACCTGTCCGGTGGTGTGCACTTCCTGCTGGAAGTGGACATGGACAAGGCCATGAGCGCCCGCATGAAAGTCTACGAAGGCGAGGTCAAGACCTTGCTGCGTAAGGAGCGCATACGCTACCGCAGCCTGCCGCAGCAGGATGGCGGCATCATGCTGGGCTTCTCCGACGACGCGACCCGCGAACAGGCACGTGCCCTGGTACGCAAGAATTTCAGCGATTTCGACCTGACCACCACCGAGCGTAACGACCTCGCTGTGCTGCGCCTGGCGCTTACCCAGGCCAAGGTCGCCGAAATCCGCGAATACTCCATCAAGCAGAACCTCACCACTGTGCGTAACCGGGTCAACGAACTGGGTGTCGCCGAGCCGCTGGTACAGCGCCAGGGCGCCAACCGTATCGTGGTCGAGTTGCCGGGTGTGCAGGACACTGCCGAAGCCAAGCGTATCCTAGGTAAAACCGCCAACCTGGAGTTCCGTTTCGGTGCCGAGCCAGGCGCTTCCAAGGCCACCACCGAGGTGTTCGAGTTCCGTGAAGGTGGCCGTTCTGCTCCTGTCGAGCGTGGCTTGATCATCACCGGCGACCAAGTGACCGATGCCCAGGCCAGCTTCGACGAGCACGGCCGCCCACAGGTGAACATTCGCCTGGATGGCCACGGTGGCGAGCTGATGAGCCGCGCCACGCGTAGCAACGTGGGCCGCAGCATGGCGGTGATCTTCATCGAGCAGAAACCGATCACCCGCTACGTCAAGCAAACTGTCGATGGCGTCGAGAAAGACGTCGCGGTGCAGAGCTTCCAGGAAGAGAAAAAGATCATCAGCCTGGCGACCATCCAGTCGCCGCTGGGCAGCCAGTTCCGCATCACCGGCCTCAACGGCCAGGGTGAGTCGTCGGAACTGGCACTGCTGCTGCGTGCCGGTGGTCTGGCGGCGCCGATGTACTTCGCTGAAGAACGTACCATTGGCCCAAGCCTGGGTGCCGACAACATCACCAAGGGTATCGATGCGTCGCTGTGGGGCATGCTGTTCGTCTCGCTGTTCATCATCGCCATTTACCGCGGCTTCGGCGTGATCGCCACCATCGCCCTGGCGGGCAACATGGTGCTGCTGCTGGCGTTGATGTCGCTGCTGGGCGCCACACTGACCCTGCCGGGTATTGCCGGTATCGTGTTGACCATGGGTATGGCGGTGGACGCCAACGTGCTGATCTTCTCGCGTATCCGCGAAGAGCTCAAAGCCGGCATGTCGGTGCAGCGCGCCATTCACGAAGGTTTCAACCGCGCCTATACCGCGATCATCGACGCCAACCTGACCAGCCTGCTGGTGGGCGGCATCCTGTTCGCCATGGGTACCGGCCCGGTCAAGGGCTTTGCGGTCACCATGTCCCTCGGGATTTTCACCTCGATGTTCACCGCCGTCATGGTGACCCGTGCAATGGTCAACCTGACCTGCGGCGGGCGTGACATCAAGAAGCTGTGGGTTTGAGGGAGCTGCGATGAAAACCATCAATTTCATGGGCGTGCGCAATGTCGCGTTCGCCATTACCGTACTCCTCACCGTGCTGGCACTGTTCAGCTGGTGGCACAAGGGTCTGAACTTCGGCCTGGACTTCACCGGCGGTACGCTGATCGAGCTGACCTACGAGCGCCCGGCTGACCTGAAGGCGGTGCGCGCCGAGCTGAACGATTCTGGCTTCCATGAAGCCATCGTGCAGAGCTTTGGTGCCACCACCGACCTGCTGGTGCGCATGCCGGGTGATGACCCACAACTGGGCAACAAGGTGGCTGCCGCGCTGCAGAAGGCGGGTGGGGACAACCCGGCCACGCTCAAGCGCGTCGAGTTCGTGGGGCCGCAAGTGGGTGAAGAGCTGCGCGACCAGGGTGGCATGGGCATGCTGCTGGCGTTGGGTGGCATCCTCATCTACCTGGCGTTCCGCTTCCAGTGGAAGTTCGCCGTGGGTGCGATCATTTCGCTGATCCATGACGTGGTGGTCACCCTGGGTATTCTGTCGTTCTTCCAGATCACCTTCGACCTGACCGTGCTGGCGGCCGTGCTGGCGATCATCGGTTACTCGCTGAACGACACCATCGTGGTATTCGACCGGGTACGTGAAAACTTCCGGGTGATGCGCAAGGCGTCGTTGATCGAGAACATCAACGTGTCCACCACCCAGACCCTGCTGCGTACCATCGCCACGTCGGTATCTACCTTGCTGGCGATCGCTGCGTTGCTGTTCTTCGGCGGCGACAACCTGTTCGGCTTCTCGTTGGCGCTGTTCATTGGTGTGATGGCGGGTACCTACTCGTCGATCTACATCGCCAACGTGGTGTTGATCTGGCTGAACCTGAGCAGCGAAGACCTGATCCCGCCGGCCAAGGCCGAGGGCGTGGACGACCGCCCGTAACGGAATCTTCCTTCCGTTGGGCAGGCAAAAGGGCGCGAGTATTGAACTCGCGCCCTTTTTTTTGCTCCAAGGCAGGGAGAAGGCGGGCACAGCCCCGTATGTACGATCAGGAGGTTCACGTGAATAAATCAATGCTGGTGGGTGCGGTTCTGGGTGCTGTCGGTGTTACCGCCGGAGGTGCTGTGGCGACCTACAGCTTGGTGAACAAAGGGCCTGAATATGCCCAGGTCACTGACGTGCAGCCGATCAAGCAGCAGGTCAAGACGCCGCGCGAAGTGTGCAAGGACGTTACCGTAACCCGTCAGGCCCCGGTGAAAGACCAGCACCAGATTGCAGGTACTGTGGTGGGTGCGCTGGCCGGTGGCCTGTTGGGTAACCAGATCGGTGGCGGCACCGGCAAGAAGATCGCGACGGTGGCCGGTGCGGTAGGTGGCGGTTACGCCGGTAACAAGGTGCAGGAAGGCATGCAGCAGCGTGACACTTACACTACTACGCAAACCCGCTGCAACACGGTCAATGACATCAGTGACAAGGTGGTGGGGTATAACGTGAAGTACACCATCGGCGACCAGGTCGGCCATGTGAAGATGGACCGCGAGCCCGGCTCGACCATTCCGCTGGATAAGAACGGCAAGTTGATTTTGAGTGATGCTGGCCAGTGATTGATGTGGCGTGAGCTGGCCTCTTCGTGGGTAAACCCGCTCCTGCTAGAGGGTGTTTATTAGCGAATAGGCAGATTCAGGCTCCACAAAGCCATCAGGCACAAAAAAGCACCCCGAGGGGTGCTTTTTGCATTTCGGCGATCTGCGCTTAGCGCTTCATGCTCTCTGGCAAGTGCGGCTGGATAGCCGTCAGTACCGCCTTGAAGCACTTGATGTTGCCGGCAACGATGTGGCCTTTTTCGAGGAAGTCGTGGCCACCGTTGAAGTCGCTCACCAGGCCGCCAGCTTCCTGCACCAGCAGCACGCCTGCTGCCATGTCCCATTCCGACAGGCCCGATTCCCAGAAGGCATCGAAGCGGCCGGCGGCCACGTAGGCCAGGTCCAGGCTGGCGGAGCCTGCGCGGCGGATGCCGGCAGTCTGGCCGGTGAGGGCGCGGAACATACCCAGGTAGTTGTCCAGGTCGGCCATTTGGCTGTCACGGAACGGGAAGCCGGTACCCAGCAGGGCGCCATCAAGGCTGGTGCGCGAGCTGACCCGCAGGCGACGGCCATTGAGCTGGGCGCCACGTCCGCGGCTGGCGGTGAATTCTTCCTGGCGAACCGGGTCGACGATGACGGCGTGCTCCAGGCGGCCGCGGTACTTGCAGGCGATGCTGACGGCAAAGTGCGGGATGCCGCGCAGGAAGTTGGTGGTGCCGTCCAGCGGGTCGATGACCCACAGGTAATCCTTGCCTTCCTCGCCGGAGCCGGCGTGCAGGCCGGTTTCCTCGCCCTGGATGGAGTGGTTCGGGTAGGCCTTGCGCAGGGCATTGACGATGCTTTGCTCGGCAGCGCGATCGACTTCGGAAACGTAGTCCTTGGCCTCTTTCTCATCGACCTTGATGCTATCCAGGCGTTCGATGGAGCGGAAAATCAGTTCACTGGCGCTGCGAGCGGCGCGCAGGGCGATATTCAGCATAGGCTGCATGGGCGGGTCACCTGGAGATGTTAAAGAAGAAAGCCGATCATTCTAGCAGAAAACTTTGACGGCAAAAGGGCCACATGCGCTTCCTTGGCGTTACGCCCGTCGGTTCTGTAAGATCGATGGCCCTGATTTCTGCATCTGTGAGCACAACACCTTGCTGCAAAATATTCGTGTTGTTCTGGTCAATACCAGCCACCCCGGCAACATCGGCGGCGCTGCGCGTGCCATGAAAAACATGGGCCTGACGCGCCTGGTGCTGGTGCAGCCCAAGGAATTCCCGGCAGCGGACGCCAGTGCCCGCGCGTCCGGTGCCGACGATGTGCTGGGCGCCGCCGTAGTGGTCGACAGCCTCGAACAGGCATTGGTTGGCTGCAACCTGGTCATGGGCACCAGTGCCCGTGAGCGCAGTATCCCCTGGCCGCTGATCGGCCCCCGTGACTGCGGCGCCAAGGCCGTGGAGCATGCTGGCACCGGTGAGGAGATCGCCCTGGTATTCGGGCGTGAACATGCCGGGCTGACCAACGAAGAGCTGCAGCGATGTCACTTCCACGTGCACATTCCCTCCAACCCCGGCTTCAGTTCGCTGAACCTGGCCGCCGCCGTGCAGGTGCTTGCCTATGAGGTGCGCATGGCATGGCTGGCGGCCGAGCCCGCGCCGGGCAAGGTCGAAAAGGTTGATGCCAACGAGTTGGCAACCATGGACGAAATGGAGCTGTTCTACGACCACCTGGAAAAAACCCTGGTAGGTATCGGCTTCCTCGATCCGGAGAAACCCAAACACCTCATGCCGCGCCTGCGCAGGCTGTATGGTCGGGTAGCGGTCGAGCGTTCGGAAATGAGCATTTTGCGCGGCATCCTCACCGAGACCCAGAAAGTGGTCCGTGGCGAGCCGCATAAACGGAAGGACTGACAGATGTTCGAACGCCTGCGTGAAGATATTCAAAGCGTTTTCCACCGCGACCCGGCTGCCCGCAACGCCTTCGAAGTGCTGACCTGCTACCCGGGCATGCATGCCATCTGGCTGCACCGCCTGGGCAATGCCCTGTGGAAACGCGACTTCAAGTGGCTGGCGCGGCTGGTGTCCAACTTCGGGCGCTGGCTGACCGGCATCGAGATCCACCCCGGCGCCACCATTGGCCGGCGTTTCTTCATCGACCATGGCATGGGCATCGTCATCGGTGAAACCGCCGAGATCGGCGACGATGTCACCCTCTACCAAGGCGTCACCCTGGGCGGTACCAGCTGGAACAAGGGCAAGCGCCACCCCACCCTGGAAAACGGCGTGGTGGTAGGGGCGGGGGCCAAAGTGTTGGGGCCCTTCACGGTAGGCGCCGGGGCCAAGATCGGTTCCAATGCGGTGGTGACCAAGGCGGTGCCGGCTGGCGCCACTGCGGTTGGCATCCCGGGGCGCATCATCGTCAAGAGCGAAGACACCGAGCTGGAAGCCCGGCGCAAGGCCATGGCGGAAAAGATCGGCTTCGACGCCTATGGCGTCAGCGGCGACATGCCGGACCCGGTCGCCCGCGCCATCGGTCAGATGCTCGACCACCTCCAGGCCGTGGACGAACGCCTGGAGGGCATGTGTGGTGCGCTGACCCGCATGGGCAGCGATTACTGTGCCAAGGAGCTGCCGGCGCTGCCGGACGATGAGTTCACCGAGGCCGCCCAGTTGGCCCAGCGCGACGCTCGATCGCATTGATTGCGCCACACCCGAAGCACGCCCCGGACAGGGGGCGTGTGCTAAACGCCCCCTGTCTGCTACAATCGCGCCGCCCTCCCGTGTGCAAACCCGACTAAAGCAGTAGGTCTAATAGTTGACTTAAATGCTCGGGAATCGCATACTTGCACACATCCCGAAACTCCCGTGGTACCCAATAGCCATGCGACTGACTACCAAAGGCCGATACGCCGTCACTGCCATGCTCGACCTGGCGTTGCACGCGCAGCATGGGCCGGTGTCTTTGGCGGACATTTCCGAGCGCCAGGGCATATCCCTCTCTTATCTGGAGCAGCTGTTCGCCAAGCTGCGCCGCAGCAGCCTGGTATCCAGCGTGCGCGGCCCGGGCGGCGGCTACCAGCTCTCGCGGGGCATGGAAACCATCCAGGTTGCCCAGGTCATCGACGCGGTCAACGAATCGGTCGATGCCACCCGTTGCCAGGGGCTCGGGGACTGCCACGCCGGTGATACCTGCCTGACCCACCACCTGTGGTGCGACCTCAGCCAGCAGATTCACGAATTCCTCAGCGGCATCAGCCTGGCCGACCTCGTCAAGCGCCGTGAGGTGCAGGAAGTCGCCCAGCGCCAGGACCTGCGCCGTGTCGCCGGCCTGTCTGCCCAGCTGGACAAGATTGAGACGTCCGCCGTCGATTGATCCCCCAGGGACGATGAGCGACGCCACCGCCTGATAGGAGAGAAAAATGAAGTTGCCGATCTACCTCGATTACTCCGCGACCACGCCGGTTGACCCACGCGTGGCCCAAAAGATGGCCGACTGCCTGACGGCGGACGGCAACTTCGGTAACCCTGCCTCGCGCTCCCACGTTTTCGGCTGGAAGGCCGAGGAAGCGGTCGAGCACGGCCGTCGCCAGGTTGCCGAACTGATCAATGCCGACCCGCGCGAGATCGTCTGGACCAGCGGTGCCACCGAGTCCGACAACCTCGCCCTCAAAGGTGTCGCGCACTTCTATCACACCAAGGGCAAGCACATCATCACCTCCAAGATCGAGCACAAGGCGGTCCTGGACACGGCTCGCCAGCTGGAGCGTGAAGGCTTTGAAGTGACCTACCTCGAGCCAGGCACAGACGGCATCGTCACCCCGGCCATGGTCGAGGCGGTGCTGCGCGATGACACCATCATGGTGTCGCTGATGCACGTGAACAACGAAGTCGGCTCGATCAACGACATCGCCGCCATCGGCGAACTCACCCGCTCTCGCGGTGTGCTGTTCCACGTCGACGCTGCGCAGTCCGCCGGCAAGGTCGAAATCGACCTGCAAAAGCTCAAGGTCGACCTGATGTCGTTCTCGGCGCACAAGGTCTACGGCCCCAAAGGGATCGGCGCGCTGTACGTCAGCCGCAAACCACGGGTACGCCTTGAAGCCACCATTCATGGCGGTGGCCACGAGCGCGGCATGCGTTCGGGCACCCTGCCAACCCACCAGATCGTTGGCATGGGCGAAGCCTTCGCCATCGCCAAGCAGGAAATGGCCGCCGAGAACGTGCGCATCAAGGCCCTGAGCGACCGCTTCTTCAAGCAGGTTTCCAGCCTGGAAGAGCTGTACGTCAACGGCAGCCAGACTGCCCGCGTGCCGCACAACCTGAACCTGAGCTTCAACTATGTCGAAGGCGAGTCGCTGCTGATGTCGCTGAAGGACATTGCCGTATCGTCCGGTTCGGCCTGCACCTCCGCTTCGCTCGAGCCTTCGTACGTACTGCGTGCGCTGGGCCGCAACGACGAGCTGGCGCACAGCTCGATCCGTTTCTCCTTCGGCCGCTTCACCACCGAGGCAGAAGTGGACTACGCCGCGCAGAAAGTCTGCGAGGCGGTGAACAAACTGCGTGAACTGTCGCCGCTGTGGGATATGTACAAAGACGGCGTTGACATCTCCAAGATCGAGTGGGCCGCCCACTAAGCAGTCGCCGGCAAGAGCGGCTCCCTGATGAGGAAGGAATTGCACCATGGCATACAGTGAAAAGGTCATCGACCACTACGAAAACCCGCGCAACGTCGGCAAGATGAATGCCGAGGACCCCGATGTCGGTACCGGCATGGTCGGCGCCCCTGCGTGTGGCGACGTGATGCGTCTGCAAATCAAGGTCAACGAGCAGGGCGTCATCGAAGACGCCAAGTTCAAGACCTACGGCTGCGGTTCGGCCATCGCTTCCAGCTCCCTGGCCACTGAGTGGATGAAGGGCAAGACCCTGGACGAAGCCGAAACCATCAAGAACACCCAGCTGGCCGAGGAACTGGCGTTGCCGCCGGTCAAGATCCACTGCTCGGTACTCGCCGAAGATGCCATCAAGGCAGCCGTACGCGATTACAAGCAGAAAAAAGGCTTGATCTAAGTCGCCTGTTGCGAGGTAAGGAGCTCTGATGGCTATCAGCATGACAGAAGCCGCCGCCAACCACGTGCGGCGTTCCCTGGAAGGGCGCGGCAAGGGTGAAGGCATTCGCCTGGGCGTGCGCACCACCGGCTGCTCGGGCCTGGCCTACGTGCTGGAGTTCGTCGACGAGCTGGCTGCGGAAGACGAGGTGTTCGAGAACCACGGTGTCAAGGTGATCATCGATCCCAAGAGCCTGGTCTACCTTGACGGTACCGAGCTGGACTTCGTCAAGGAAGGGTTGAACGAAGGCTTCAAGTTCAACAACCCCAACGTGCGCGGTGAGTGTGGCTGCGGCGAAAGCTTCAACGTCTGAGGCTGGCCGTGGGTACTCCTTGTCACTTCGCATTATTCGACCTGCAGCCAAGCTTCCGCCTGGATCTCGACAAGCTGGCCACTCGCTACCGCGCGTTGGCCCGCGATGTTCATCCTGATCGCTTTGCCGACGCTTCCGAGCGTGAGCAGCGCGTGGCGCTGGAAAAGTCCGCAGCCCTCAACGATGCGTACCAGACCTTGCGCAGCGCCCCGCGCCGCGCACGCTATCTGCTGGCCATCGGTGGCCACGAAGTGCCCCAGGAAGTCACGGTCCACGACCCGGACTTCCTGTTGCAGCAGATGCAGTGGCGTGAAGAGCTCGAAGAGCTGCAGGATGAAGCGGATCTCGATGGCGTTGCCGTGTTCAAGAAGCGCCTGAAGGTTGCCCAGGACACGCTGAACGACGATTTCGCCGCCTGCTGGGATGTTGCTGCAGAGCGCGAGCAGGCCGAACGCCTGATGCGCCGCATGCAGTTCCTCGACAAGCTCGCCCAAGAAGTGCGCCAACTCGAAGAGCGCCTCGACGATTAACCCGGTGCCGCCCGTGATGGCACCTAAGGTACTCAGATAAGCATGGCCCTACTGCAGATTGCCGAACCCGGTCAAACCCCTCAGCCGCACCAGCGCCGCCTGGCGGTGGGGATCGACCTGGGTACTACCAATTCTCTGGTCGCTGCACTGCGCAGCGGTGTCAGCGAGCCCCTGCCCGATGCGCAGGGTAATGTCATTCTGCCGTCAGCGGTGCGCTACCTCGAAGGGCGCAGCGAAGTCGGCCAGGCTGCACGTGATGCCGCCTCCAGCGACCCGTTCAATACCGTGCTGTCGGTCAAGCGCCTGATGGGGCGTGGCCTGGCCGACGTCAAGCAGTTGGGTGAGCAACTGCCCTACCGCTTTGTTGGCGGCGAGTCGCACATGCCGTTCATCGATACCGTCCAGGGGCCAAAGAGCCCGGTACAAGTGTCGGCAGACATCCTCAAGGTACTGCGCGAGCGTGCCGAGGCTACCCTTGGCGGCGAACTGGTGGGGGCGGTGATTACCGTGCCTGCCTACTTCGACGATGCCCAGCGCCAGGCCACCAAGGACGCTGCGCGCCTGGCTGGCCTGAACGTACTGCGGCTGCTCAACGAGCCTACTGCCGCAGCCGTGGCATACGGCCTGGACCAGAACGCCGAAGGCGTGGTGGCCATCTACGACCTGGGCGGTGGTACTTTCGATATCTCCATCCTGCGCCTGACCGCAGGTGTGTTCGAAGTGCTGGCCACTGGCGGTGATACTGCCTTGGGCGGTGACGATTTCGACCATGCCATTGCTGGCTGGATCATCGAGCAGGCAGGCTTGTCGTCCGACCTCGACCCGTCTACCCAGCGTGCCCTGCTGCAAGCTGCCTGCGCGGCCAAGGAAGCCCTCACCGACGCCGACGTGGTCGCGGTCAGCCATGGCGCCTGGCAGGGCGAGCTCAGCCGAGCGGCCTTCGACGCCATGATCGAACCCATGGTCGCCCGCAGCCTAAAGGCCTGCCGCCGCGCCGTGCGTGACAGCGGTGTGGAACTCGAAGACGTCAGCGCCGTGGTCATGGTGGGCGGCTCTACCCGCGTGCCGCGCGTGCGCGAAGCGGTGGGTACGCTGTTTGGCCGTGTCCCGCTGACCTCGATCGACCCCGACCAGGTGGTGGCCATTGGCGCTGCCATCCAGGCCGATACCCTGGCCGGCAACCGCCGCGAAGGCGGTGAGCTGTTGCTGCTGGATGTGATCCCGCTGTCCCTGGGGCTTGAGACCATGGGCGGGCTGATGGAGAAGGTGATCCCGCGCAATACCACCATCCCGGTGGCCCGCGCCCAGGAATTCACCACCTACAAGGATGGCCAGACGGCCATGATGATCCACGTGCTGCAGGGTGAGCGCGAGCTCATCAGCGACTGCCGCTCGCTGGCCCGCTTTGAGCTGCGCGGCATTCCGGCCATGGTTGCCGGTGCCGCGAAAATTCGCGTGACCTTCCAGGTGGACGCCGATGGCCTGCTCAGCGTCGCTGCCCGCGAACTGGCCTCGGGCGTGGAAGCGAGCATTCAGGTGAAGCCGTCTTACGGCCTGACCGACGGTGAAATCGCCCGCATGCTCAAAGACTCCTTCCAGCATGCCGGCACCGACAAGCAGGCACGTCAGCTGCGCGAGCACCAGGTGGACGGCGAGCGCCTGCTGGAGGCGGTACAAGGCGCCCTGGACGCCGATGGCGAGCGCCTGCTCAGCGGCGAAGAGCGCCAGGCTATCGAATTCCAGATGCAAGAACTACGTGATTTGCTGGCCGGCACTGATGGCGCTGCCATCGAGCAACAGACCAAGCGTCTGTCGCAGGTGACCGATGCATTTGCCGCCCGTCGCCTTGATTCGACGGTCAAAGCCGCACTGGCCGGGCGCAACCTGAATGAGATCGAGGAGTAATCGATGCCGCTGGTGACATTCCTGCCGCATGAGAAATTCTGCCCTGAGGGGCTGACCGTGGAGGTGCCGGCCGGGACCAATATCCTGGAGCTGGCCCACGATCATCACATCGAGATGGAAAGTGCCTGTGGTGGGGTCAAGGCCTGCACCACCTGCCACTGCATCGTGCGCAAGGGCTTCGACTCCCTCGAAGAAGCCGACGAGCTGGAAGAGGACATGCTGGACAAGGCCTGGGGCCTGGAAGCCCAGTCGCGTCTGGGTTGCCAGGTGGTGGTAAAGGACCAGGACCTCACCATCGAGATCCCCAAGTATTCGCTCAACCACGCTGCCGAAGCACCGCACTGAGGGCCTGTACATGAGTCTGAAATGGGTTGATGTACTTGATATCGCCATCGAGCTTGCAGAAAGCAAGCCTCACGTCGATCCTCGTTATGTGAATTTCGTCGACCTGCACTGCTGGGTGCTGGCATTGCCAGGCTTCAGCGACGATCCGTCACGCGGCGGTGAGAAGGTGCTCGAAGCTATCCAGGCCGCCTGGATCGACGAAGCCGATTAAGCGTTATCTGCAGGTTAGGCAATCCCCCGGAACCCGCGTATAATTCGCGGGTTTAATTTTTCGCAACACTCATATTCTGGAGTTATCCATGGCTGTTCAACGTACCTTCTCCATCATCAAACCTGACGCCGTTGCCAAGAACGTCATCGGCAAGATCACCAGCCGCTTCGAAGAAGCCGGTCTGAAAATCGTTGCCTCGAAAATCAAGCAACTGTCCAAGGCCGAAGCTGAAGGCTTCTACGCCGAGCACAGCGAGCGCGGCTTCTTCGGTGACCTGGTTGCCTTCATGACTTCCGGCCCGGTAGTTGTTCAGGTTCTGGAAGGCGAGAACGCCATCGCCAAGAACCGTGAGCTGATGGGTGCCACCAACCCTAAAGAAGCTGCTGCCGGCACCATCCGTGCCGACTTCGCCGAGTCCATCGATGCCAACGCCGTTCACGGTTCGGACTCCGAAGCTGCTGCTGCTCGCGAAATCGCTTACTTCTTCGCTGCTACCGAGGTAACCACTCGCTAAGCGAAAGCTTACGGGTGAGGGTGAATCCATGACGACATCTACTGGCAAAATCAACCTGTTGGGTCTGACCCAGCCGGAAATGGAACAATTCTTCGACTCGATCGGGGAGAAACGCTTCCGTGCCGGCCAGGTGATGAAATGGATTCACCATTTTGGCGTCGATGATTTCGCCGCCATGACGAACGTCGGCAAGGTCTTGCGCGAAAAGCTCGAGGCCGTTGCCGAAATTCGTCCACCGGAAGTGGTCAGTGAAGACATTTCCGCTGACGGTACCCGCAAATGGGTCATCCGCGTTGCCTCCGGCAGCTGCGTCGAAACCGTCTACATCCCTACCGACGATCGCGGCACCCTGTGCGTTTCGTCGCAAGCCGGCTGTGCCCTGGACTGCAGCTTCTGCTCCACCGGCAAGCAAGGCTTCAACAGCAACCTCACCGCCGCCGAAGTGATCGGCCAGGTGTGGCTTGCCAACAAATCCTTCGGGACCGTCCCCGCCAAGATCGACCGCGCGATTACCAACGTGGTCATGATGGGCATGGGCGAGCCCTTGCTTAACTTCGACAACGTCATCGCCGCCATGAAAATCATGATGGATGACCTTGGCTACGGCATCTCCAAGCGTCGCGTCACCCTGTCCACCTCGGGCGTGGTGCCGATGATCGATGAGCTGGCCAAGCACATTGATGTGTCGCTGGCCCTGTCGCTGCACGCGCCCAACGACGAGTTGCGCAACAAGCTGGTACCGATCAACAAGAAGTACCCGCTGAAGATGCTGCTGCAATCGTGCATGGGCTACATGGACACCCTGGGTGGCAAACGCGTGCTCACCATCGAGTACACGCTGCTCAAGGATGTCAACGATCAGCCCGAGCACGCCGCACAGATGATCGAACTGTTGCGCGATGTGCCGTGCAAGATCAACCTGATCCCGTTCAACCCGTTCCCGCACTCGGGCTACGAGCGGCCGAGCAACAATGCCATTCGTCGCTTCCAGGACATGCTGCACCACGGTGGTTTCAACGTTACCACCCGTACCACCCGTGGCGAAGACATCGACGCGGCCTGTGGTCAGTTGGTCGGCCAGGTCAACGACCGCACCCGCCGCAGCGAGCGTTACATTGCCGTGCGTCAGCTTTCGGCTGATGTGGAGCGCCAAGACAGCCCCGCCAGCCACTGACCGGTACTTTGCCCATGACCCTGCGCGCCGCGCTGTCGATCCTTGCGCTCCTGCTGCTGGCCGGTTGCGTGTCGGGCGGCACCGGCGACCCGCTGGCCAGCCGCGAGGGCAGGGCGCAGGCGGGGCGCGCCTACGTGCAGTTGGGCCTGGGTTATTTGCAACAGGGCTTTACCGGCCAGGCCAAGGTGCCACTGGGCCAGGCGCTGGCACTGGACAACCACGACAGCGATGCCCACGCGGCCTTGGCGCTGGTTTACCAGGCTGAAGGTGAGCCCGCCCTGGCCGAGCGGCATTTTCGACAGGCCCTGCAGGCCAGTACCGGCACCACACGAATTCGCAACAATTACGGCAGTTTCCTTTATGCTCAGGGGCGATTTGCCGAGGCCGAGCAGATGTTTCGCCTGGCCAGTGCCGATACCCTGTATCCTGAGCGCTCGCGTGTGTTCGAGAACCTCGGCCTGACTGCCCTGCGGCTCGATCGCCGCGACCAGGCGCACGCCTATTTGCACAAAGCACTGCAGTTGGACCAACGGCAGCCGAAAGCCTTGCTGGAAATGGCTGAGTTGTCCTACGAAAACAGGCATTATGTGCCGGCCCGGGACTACTACGATCGTTTCAGCCAGCTGAGCGACCACGACGCCCGTAGCTTGTTGCTGGGTAGCCGCCTTGCCAGGGTCTTCGACCAACAAGGCACATTGGCCGAGCTGGGCCAGCAATTACAACGACTTTATCCCGGTACGCCGGAATATCAGCAATACCTGTCGGAGCAACGATGAACGCCGCGCATCCCGAAGTAGCCGTAGCGCCTGGCCAGAACCCCGGTGAGCTTTTGCGCCTGGCCCGTGAAAAACGGGACTGGTCCCAAGCCGAGGTGGCCCGCAAGCTCAACCTCACCCTCAGTTCGTTGAACCATGTGGAAACCGGCGCCTTCGACAAGCTGCCGGGGCACACCTTCGCCCGTGGCTATATCCGTGCCTACGCCAAGCTGATGGACCTGGACCAGGCCGCGCTGGTCGAGGCCTTCGACCGCTACACCGGCACCCACGCCAAGGGCAGCGACGTGCACTCGCTGGGCCGCATCGAGGAGCCCATGCGCCTGTCCCATAACATTCTGCGCGGCGTCAGCCTGCTGCTGCTGTTGGCGGTGGTAGGGGGCGGCTTCGCCTGGTGGCAGGACCAGGGCAGCCAGCGTGGCAAGGACCTGTCGAAGATCGCCCTTGAACACGTCGAGGTCGAAAGCGCAGACGGCACCACCCAGATCCACCCGCTCGATGAGCCTGAAGACCAGGCGGTTTCGGCAGGGCAGCAGCCCGAGAGCGCGCCGTTGCCTCTGGAGCAGAACACGGCCGGCCAGCAAGCCGCCACTGCCGAACAGGCGCCTGCGGCCGCCACGGCCCCGGCCAGCAGCCCGGCCACGGTGCAACAGGCACCTGCCCCCAGCACCGTCAGCCCAACCGTGGCGGCACCCAGTGCACCGGCTACCCCTGCGCCATCGGCCGAGGCCGCTGCTCAACCAGCCGCCGTGCCAGCGGGCAGTGCCAAGGTCGCCATCCAGTTCGTGGCCGATTGCTGGACCCAGGTTTCCGATGGCAACGGCAAGGTGCTGTTCAGCGCCATCAAGCGCAAGGGGGACAACCTCGAACTGACCGGCAAGCCGCCCTTCGCGGTACGTCTGGGCTTTGCCCGTGGCGCCCAGGTCAGCTACAACGGCCAGCCCGTCGACGTTGCCCCGTTCACCAGTGGCGAAACCGCTCGCCTGAAGTTGGGACAGTAACTCATGCACGGCGAATCCCCGATCAAACGTCGCGAATCCCGCAAAATCTGGGTCGGCAATGTGCCGGTGGGTGGTGATGCCCCCATTGCAGTACAGAGCATGACCAATACCGACACCAACGATGTGGCGGCTACCGTCGGGCAGATCCGGCGTCTGGTCGATGCCGGCGTCGACATCGTTCGCGTCTCGGTACCGGACATGGACGCCGCCGAGGCCTTCGGCCGCATCAAGCAGCAGGTCAGCGTCCCGTTGGTGGCCGACATTCACTTCGACTACAAGATTGCCCTGCGCGTGGCCGAACTGGGTGTGGACTGCCTGCGTATCAACCCGGGCAACATCGGCCGTGAGGACCGTGTGCGGGCTGTAGTGGATGCCGCCCGCGACCGGGGTATCCCGATCCGTATCGGCGTCAACGCAGGCTCCCTGGAGAAGGACCTGCAGAAAAAGTACGGCGAACCGACCCCGGCTGCGCTGGTAGAGTCGGCGTTGCGCCATGTCGAGCACCTCGATCGCCTGAACTTCCAGGACTTCAAGGTCAGCGTCAAGGCCTCCGATGTATTCATGGCCGTCGAAGCCTATCGCTTGCTGGCCAAGCAGATCGTGCAGCCGTTGCACCTGGGCATCACTGAAGCCGGCGGCCTGCGTTCGGGCACGGTGAAATCTGCTGTGGGCCTCGGTATGCTGCTTGCCGAAGGCATTGGCGATACCATCCGTATTTCGCTTGCGGCCGACCCGGTCGAGGAAGTGAAGGTCGGTTACGACATTCTCAAGTCGCTGCACCTGCGTTCGCGTGGCATCAACTTCATCGCCTGCCCGAGCTGCTCGCGGCAGAACTTCGATGTGGTCAAGACCATGAACGAGCTGGAGGGGCGGCTGGAAGACCTGCTGGTACCGCTGGACGTCGCAGTGATCGGCTGCGTGGTCAACGGCCCCGGTGAAGCCAAGGAATCCCATGTGGGCCTGACGGGTGGTACGCCGAACCTGGTGTACATCGACGGCAAGCCGGCACAGAAGCTCACCAATGACAACCTGGTAGATGAGCTGGAAAAGCTCATTCGCCAGAAAGCGGCCGAAAAGGCCGAAGCCGACGCGGCACTGATTGCCCGTGGCTGATACACAGAATTCGTAAGGACTATTCGTGAGCAAATCGCTGCAAGCCATCCGTGGCATGAACGACATCCTGCCAGAACAGTCGCCGCTGTGGCGCTACTTCGAAGGTACCGTTGCCGGCCTGCTGGACACCTACGGGTACAGCCAGATCCGCACGCCCATCGTGGAGTTCACCGAGCTGTTCAAACGCTCGATCGGCGAAGTGACCGACATCGTCGAAAAGGAGATGTACACCTTCGAGGACCGCAACGGCGATTCGCTGACCCTGCGCCCCGAGGGTACGGCAGCGTGCGTACGTGCGGTGCTGGAGCATGGCATCACCGGCAACGGCCAGGTGCAGAAACTGTGGTACATCGGCCAGATGTTCCGCCACGAGCGCCCACAGAAAGGCCGCTACCGCCAGTTTCACCAGATCGGTGTGGAAGTGTTCAACCTGGACGGCCCGGACATCGATGCCGAACTGATCATGCTCACCTGGCGCCTGTGGGGCCTGCTGGGCATCCAGGACGCGGTCAAGCTGGAACTCAACAGCCTGGGCACCAGCGAAGCACGGGCCCGCTACCGTGATGCGCTGGTCGAGTTCCTCTCGGCGCGCCTGGAGCAGCTCGACGAAGACAGCCAGCGTCGCCTGAAGAGCAACCCGCTGCGCATCCTCGACAGCAAGGACCCGAACACCCAGGCGGTGCTGGTGGGCGCACCGAAGCTCGAAGACTACCTGGACGAAGAATCGCGGGTGCACTTCGAAGGCCTCAAGGCGCGCCTGGACGCTGCCGGTATCCCGTTCCAGCTCAATACCAAGCTGGTGCGTGGCCTGGACTACTACAGCAAGACCGTCTTCGAGTGGGTCACCGACAAACTTGGCGCCCAAGGCACGGTGTGTGCGGGTGGGCGTTACGATGGCCTGGTCGAGCAGATGGGCGGCAAGCCGACCCCCGGCGTTGGTTTCGCAATGGGTATCGAACGCCTGATCCTGCTGCTGGAAACGCTCGGCAAGGTGCCTGAATCCATCAGCCGTCAGGTTGACGTCTACCTGTGCGCCTTCGGCGAGCAGGCCGAACTGGCCGGGTTGCGCCTGTCGGAACAGTTGCGCGATCGCCTGCCGGGCCTGCGCCTGGCGGTCAACGCCGGTGCTGGCAGCTTCAAGAGCCAGTTCAAGAAGGCCGACAAGAGTGGCGCGCTGTTCGCCCTGATTCTCGGCGACGACGAACTGGCCAGCCAGGAGATCGGCTTCAAGCCCCTGCGCGGTCAGGGCGAACAACAGAACATTGCCTGGGATGCTCTTGCAGAGCACCTGGAAACCGCAATCGCCCAGGCGTAACGCGGTTCAACAAGCGAATAGGCGAAAAGGAGTATTGGGGTGTCGAGTACCGATGATGAACTGGTAGGGGTCAAGGACTGGTGGAACCGCAACGGCAAGCCGCTGCTGACCGGCGCCCTGTTGGCGGGTGTGGTGGTGCTGGGCTGGAATACCTGGCACAAGTACCAGAACAACCAGTCGCAAGGTGCTTCGCAGCTGTACCAGGCCTTGCTGGAAACCAGCCTGACGCCCAGCGGCCAGCCTGACGCGACCAAGGTTGCGGAACTGGCCGGCAAGCTCAAGAGCGAGTTCGGCGGTACCGCCTATGCCCAGTACGGTAGCCTGTTCGTGGCCAAGGTGGCGGTAGAAACCGGCAAGCTTGACGACGCCGCTGCCGAGCTCAAGTCTGTGGTGGACAAGCCCGCCGATACTACCCTGGGCGAGATTTCCCGCCAGCGCCTGGCACGGGTGATGGCCGCTCAGAACAAGGCCGAGGATGCCCTCAAGCTGCTGGACGGCGACGCTGACAAGGCGTTTCTGGCCAGCCGTGAAGAGTTGAAGGGTGACCTGCTGGTGCAGCTGGGGCGCGCTGACGACGCCCACAGCGCTTACGAAAAAGCCAAGGCTGCGCTGTCCGACGAGGCGGCGGTCGGTGGCTTGCAATTGAAGCTGGATGACCTGGCCAAAGGGGACGCGTAAGTGATCGGTTGGAAACAAGCAGCAGTGCTGACCTTGGCCGTACTGGCCGCAGGTTGCAGCAGTAACAGCAAGAAGGAACTGCCCCCGGCCGAGCTGACCAAGTTCACCGAGGAAGTGGTGCTGAAAAAGCAGTGGAGCCGTTCGATTGGTGACGGCCAGGGCGAAACCTACAACACCCTGGTGCCGGCCATTGAAAACGACCGCATCTACGCGTCCGACGTGAAGGGCGACGTTTATGCCCTTGATCGCATCACCGGTAACGTGGTGTGGAACAAGGACCTTGACCTGCCAGTTTCCGGCGCTGTCGGCGTGGGCTACGGCCTGGTGATGCTCGGCACCCTCAAGGGTGAAGTGATCGCCCTGGACTCGAGCACCGGTGAAGAGCGCTGGCGTTCGCGGGTGACCAGCGAAGTACTGGCGCCGCCTGCCAACAACGGTGATGTGGTCGTTGTACAAACCCAGGACGATCGCCTGATCGGCCTGGATGCGGCTACCGGTGATCGTCGCTGGATCTACGAAAGCAGCCCCGCCGTGCTGACACTGCGTGGCACCGGCGCGCCAATCGCCACCAACCGCCTGGCCGTGGCCGGCCTGTCCACCGGCAAGGTGGTTGCGGTGGATATCAGCAACGGCGTACCCGTGTGGGAAAGCCGCGTGGCCATTCCCAAGGGCCGCTCCGAGCTGGACCGTGTTGTGGATATCGACGGCGGGTTGCTGCTCTCCGGTGGTACCCTGTACGTCAGTACCTATCAGGGCCGCGTTGCGGGCCTGGACCTGGAAAGCGGCCGTGTGATCTGGCAGCGCGACGCCTCCAGCTGTGTGGGTGTGGCCCAGGGCTTCGGCAACGTCTACGTCAGCGAAGCGTCCGGTACCGTCGAAGGGGTGGACGAGCGTTCTTCCAGCGCGATCTGGTCCAACGATGCCATGGCTCGCCGGCAGCTGACCGCCCCGGAGGTGTACAGCAGCTACGTGGCAGTGGGTGACTTCGAAGGCTACCTGCACCTGCTGAGCCAGGTCGATGGCCGCTTTGTTGGCCGTGAGCGTATCGACAGCGATGGCCTGCGCGCGCGACCACTGGTGGTCGGCGACACCATCTATGTATTTGGCAACAGCGGCAAGCTCGAGGCACTGACCATCCGCTGAAGCTATGCTTGAAGCCTTGGTAGGGCTTCAGGCCGCGGCGTAGGAAACGCCGCCCGAACTCCGGCCGCTGCCTTGCAGCGGCCTTTGCATTTTCAAGAATTCAAGAGTGGAGAGCCAATGGTTCCCGTAATTGCCCTGGTGGGCCGCCCGAACGTTGGCAAATCCACCATGTTCAACCGCCTGACCAAAACCCGCGATGCCATCGTCGGTGACCTGTCGGGCCTGACCCGTGACCGCCAGTATGGTGATGCCAGCTGGCAGGGTCGCTCCTTCATCCTGATCGATACCGGTGGTATTACCGGTGACGAAGTGGGCATGGACGAAAAGATGGCCGAGCAGTCGCTGATGGCCATCGAAGAAGCCGACTATGTGCTGTTCCTGGTGGATGCCCGTGCCGGCATGACTGCCGCCGACCAGATGATTGCCGAGCACCTGCGCAAGCGCAACAAAGAAGCGATTCTGGTTGCCAACAAGATCGACAACATCGACGCCGATGTTGCCCGCGCCGAATTCTCGCCGCTGGGCATGGGCAATGCCATTCCGGTAGCGGGCTCCCAGGGGCGCGGCATCAACGCCTTGATGGAAGCCGTGCTAGGCCACATCCCGCGCGACCAGGTCGAAGAGGCGCTTGACGCCGACGTGGCCGAAGGCGAAGAGGCCGTGCGCATTCCGGGCCCGAGCGAGAAGGATGGCATCAAGATCGCCATTATCGGCCGCCCGAACGTGGGCAAGTCGACGCTGGTAAACCGCATGCTCGGCGAAGAGCGTGTGGTGGTGTACGACCAGCCAGGCACTACCCGTGACAGTATCTATATTCCGTTCGAGCGTGATGGTGACAAGTACACCTTCATCGACACGGCGGGTGTGCGCAAGCGCGGCAAGATCCACGAGGAAGTCGAGAAGTTCTCGGTGGTGAAGACGCTGCAGGCGATCAAGGACGCCAACGTGGTCATCTTCGTCATGGATGCCCGCGAAGGGGTGGTTGACCACGACCTCAACCTGCTGGGCTTTGCCCTGGAAGCGGGCCGTGCCATTGTCATCGCCCTGAACAAGTGGGACGGCATGGAGCCGGGTGAGCGCGACTACGTGAAGACCGAGCTGGAGCGCCGGCTGTTCTTCGTCGATTTTGCCGACATCCACTTCATCTCGGCGCTTCACGGCACTGGGGTAGGCCACCTGTACAAGTCGGTGCAGGCTGCATTCCTGTCTGCGGTCACCCGCTGGCCGACCAGCCGCCTGACCCAGATCCTCGAGGATGCGGTCAGCGAACACCAGCCGCCGCTGGTCAACGGCCGCCGCATCAAGCTGCGTTATGCCCACCTGGGTGGCGCCAACCCGCCGCTGATCGTGATCCACGGCAACCAGACCGACAAGATTCCGAAGTCGTACTCCCGTTACCTGGAAAACACCTACCGCCGGGTACTGAAGCTGGTCGGTACGCCGATCCGCATTGAGTACAAGGGTGGTGACAACCCGTACGAAGGCAAGAAAAACACCCTGACCGACCGCCAGGTCAACAAGAAACGCCGCTTGATGTCCCACCACAAAAAAGCCGAGAAAAAACGCCGCGACAAACGGTAAAGCAGCTGCGAGCGGCAAGCTGCAAGCTGCAAGTAAAGGCAGACCGCGTTATCTTTGCTTTTTTCTTGCAGCTTCAAGCTCGCGGCTTGCAGCTTGCAGCTTGCAGCTTGCCGCTAGGAAAGGGGGGGAGACATGATCAGCAGTAAACTGCCGGATGTCGGCACTACCATTTTCACGACCATGTCTCAGCTTGCCGCGCAGACGGGTGCGCTGAACCTGTCGCAAGGTTTCCCTGACTTCAATGGGCCACAGGCGCTGCTCGACGCGGTAGGGCGCCATGTGGCTGCCGGGCACAACCAGTATTCGCCGATGACCGGTTTGCCTGCGCTGCGTCAGCAGGTGGCGGGCAAGGTGCAGCGGTTGTATGGCGCCCAGGTCGATGCCGACCAGGAAGTGACCATCACACCCGGTGCCACCGAGGCGATTTTCTGCGCCATCCAGGCGGTGGTTCACCCTGGTGACGAGGTGATCGTTTTTGACCCTTGCTACGACAGCTACGAACCCTCCGTGCAACTGGCGGGGGGGCGCTGTGTGCACGTGCAGCTTGGCGACGGTGACTTTGGTATCGACTGGCAGCGGTTCGCGGATGCCCTGAGCCCGCGTACCCGCATGGTCATTCTCAACTCGCCGCACAACCCCAGCGGCGCGCTGGTCACCCACGAAGACCTGAACCAGCTGGCCGCACTGATCGGCGAGCGCGACGTGTTCGTGGTCAGCGATGAAGTCTACGAACACCTGGTGTACGACGGTGCCCGCCATGCCAGCGTGCTGGCCCATGAGCAGTTGTACCGGCGCGCGTTCGTGGTCAGTTCGTTCGGCAAGACCTACCACGTCACTGGCTGGAAGACTGGCTACGTGATCGCACCGCCAGCGCTCAGCGCAGAACTGCGCAAGGTGCACCAGTACGTGAACTTCTGCGGCGTCACCCCGCTGCAGTGTGCCCTGGCTGACTTCATGGCCGCGCACCCTGAACATGTCGAGCAGTTGCCCGCGTTCTACCAGGCCAAGCGCGACCTCTTCTGCGGTTTACTGGCGGGTTCGCGGTTTACGTTCACACCCACCGCAGGCACTTATTTCCAGCTGGTGGACTACGCGCGCATACGCCCCGACCTGGACGATGTGCAGATGTCGCTGTGGCTCACCCGCGAGCACGGGGTGGCGACCATCCCCGTGTCGGTGTTCTACCAGCAGGCCATCACCGGGCAGCGCCTGGTGCGCCTGTGCTTTGCCAAACGAGAGGAGACGCTGCGCCAGGCAGCGGAGAAACTATGCGCGATTTGAGTACGCTGCCGAATCTGAACATTGCCTTGGTGCAAACCACACTCGCCTGGCACGACCGCGAGGCCAACTACGCGCATTTCGAAGTGCTGCTGGAGCAAGTGGGCGAGGTGGACCTGGTGATCCTGCCAGAAATGTTCACCACAGGGTTTTCGATGCAGTCCGAAAGCCTGGCCGAGCAGGAAAACGGGCCAACCTACAAGTGGTTGAAGGCCCAGGCCAGGAAGCACGGCGCGGTGATCACCGGTAGCGTCATCATTCAGGCAGCCGACGGTAGCCATCGCAATCGCTTGCTGTGGGCGCGGCCGGATGGTGAGATCCTGCATTACGACAAGCGTCACCTGTTCCGCATGGCCGGTGAGCACAAGCATTACACCCCAGGGGAGCGTCAGGTGCAGTTCGAGCTCAAGGGCTGGCGCATCCGCCCGCTGATTTGCTACGACCTTCGCTTCCCGGTGTGGAGCCGCGATGCCCAGGACACCGACCTGCTGCTGTACACCGCCAACTGGCCCGCTGCCCGTCGCCAGCACTGGAACCGCCTGTTGCCGGCGCGGGGCATCGAGAACCTGTGCTATGTGGCTGCGGTAAACCGTGTGGGGACCGACGGCAAAGGGTTTGCGTACTCCGGCGACAGCCAGGTGCTGGATTTCCAGGGCGAAAGCCTGTTGAGCGCCGGCGAGGCGGATGGCGTGTTCACGGTGGTGCTCAGCGCGGCGGAGTTGGCCGCTTACCGCACCAAATTCCCGGCCAACCTGGACGCCGACACCTTCGACCTGCATTGACTGGCGGCTGCTGTCGGCAGGTACGGGGCTACCCTAGTACACATCCCGCCGATAGCGCCCGTCCTCGATCAGCTGCTGCACAGCTGCCTCACCCAGCATGCCGTTGAGCGCCGCATCCACACCCGCGGCCATGCCTTGCAGGCTGCCGCAGACATAGATGCAGGCACCCTCGGCCACCCAGCGCCGCAGTTCATCGGCCTGCTGCAGCAATACATCCTGCACGTACACCTTTTCTGCCTGGTCACGGGAAAAGGCCAGGTCCAGGCGCGTGAGGTCGCCACTGGCCAGCCAGCTTTGCAGCTCACTGCCACACAGCAGGTCATGTGCCCGATTACGCTCGCCGAATAGCAGCCAGTTGCGCTGCTCGCCCGCGCTGATCCGTGCGCGAACCAGGCTGCGTAACCCGGCAAGGCCAGTGCCGTTGCCAATCAGCACCATTGGCGCGGCAGTTTCCGGCAGGTGGAAGCCGCTGTTGCGGCGCAGGCGCAGGCTGAGTGAGCCATTCAGGGGCAGGTATTCGGTCAGCCAGCCCGAGCCCAGGCCCAGTTGCCCATCAGTGTGTCGCTCCTGGCGCACGATCAGCTCCAGCACGCCGTCGCTGGCGATCGAGGCAATCGAGTACTCGCGGGTGCCGATGGGCACCAGTGCCTCCACCAGTGCTTGCGGGTGCAGGCCCACCAGATGATCCCGGCGCATCGG
The DNA here is from genome assembly GCF_016647875.1 of Pseudomonas sp. S36. Classification (NCBI taxonomy): domain Bacteria; kingdom Pseudomonadati; phylum Pseudomonadota; class Gammaproteobacteria; order Pseudomonadales; family Pseudomonadaceae; genus Pseudomonas; species Pseudomonas sp. S36. Next base: position 29,993 of record NZ_JACVVG010000039.1, read on the forward strand.
CAATTGCCGGCCCGCCAGCGCCTGGGCCAAGGTTTCGGTCAGGCCGCCCAGTTGCACCGGGGCCATGGCATCCAGCGCCAGGCCCTTGAGAAATGCCTCGACCCGGCAAGGGCCGTTGAGCGGCAGGATCTCCACCAAGTCGCCGGCTTCCCAAGTGGCAGGCCCCTGCGGCTGCAAGCCCAGCAGGTAGACCGGCTGCCCCAGGCTGCCCGGGTTCAACAGTGTGCGGCTGACCAGGGACCAGCTACCGAAGCTCGGCGGTTGCCACGCTGTCACCGGCTCCGCCCCGGTCAGACGTGTCAGTGCCTGCTGCCATTGCTGCAAGGCCGCAGGGTCGGCGCAGTCCACTTCGACTGGGCTGAATGTGCAGCTGGCCCCACGCTCACCCAGCCAGCCCTGCAGGCGGCGGGCGAAGCCGCAGAAGTGTGGATACTGACGGTCGCCGAGGGCGAGCAGGGCATAGTTGAGGTGGTTCAGTGCCAAGGCCTTGCCCAGTACATTGCGCTCGAAGCCCCGGGCGCTGTCCGGCGCCTCACCGTCACCGAAGGTGCTGACCACGAACACCGCACGCCTGGCCTGGCGCAAATCCTCCTCTTTCAGTGTACCCAGCGCCCGCACCTGCACAGCCAGGCCTGCCGCCTGAAGCTGGGCGGCGGTCTGCCAGGCCAACTGCTCGGCAAAGCCGCTTTGGCTGGCGAAACCGACGAGCCAGCCGTCGCCCGCCATGCTCGCCGTGGCTACATTACCCCGGGCTGCGCGTACCTGGCGCTGCTTGCGGCGCCGGTCCAGGTACAACAGCCAGCCGGTGACGAAAAACACTGGCATGGTCAGGCTGGCGATGGTCAGGGTGATACGCCCCACCAGGCCGAAGTACTCGCCCACGTGCAGGGCATAGACACTCTGCAGCAGCTGGGCCTTGAACGACTTGTCGGTGTAGCGTTCATGGCGCTGCACCTGGCCGTTGGCCGGGTCCAGCACCAGTGTATTGAAGGCCCGGGGGTGCTCGGCATCGGCCTGCAGGTAGAACAGGTTGGCGGGTTGCCCACCCACGGGCGGCAGGCGCAGGTTGTAGCTGGCCAGCCCAGGGCCGGCAGCGTTGCTGAGGGTGGCCCAGATGGCGTCGTAATCGACCACCAGCGGCGGGGCGTTCTTGTCGATGTGCTGGGGGCCGTGGCGGCCACGGCCTTCGCCGCGTTTTTGCTGCTGGCCTGCGGCCGGGGCATCGGCCAGCAACCTGTTGAGGCCCTCCCGGTACCACTCGTAGGACCAGAACAAACCGGTAAGCGCGAACAGCAGATAGAACAGCAGGCACCAGGTACCGGCCACGGCGTGCAGGTCCCAATTGAATGCGCGGCCTTTCTTGGCCCAGTCGAAGGTAAGCCAGGTGCGCCAGTCCAGGGCCTTGCGTGGCCAGCGCAGGTACAGCCCGGACAAACAGAAGAACACCAGCATCAGGGTGCAGGCGCCGGTGATCTGGCGGCCGGTGTCACCCATGGCTAGAAACCGGTGCAGGTTGAGCATCAAGCTGAAGAAGCCCTGGCCCGCCACGTCCCCCTTCAGTTCACCGGTGTAAGGGTCGGCATAGCGCAGTTCGCCGCGGCGCTCGCCTGGCGCGGGGGTGAAGAATACGCGGGCCGCATCACCCTCACGCACATCCACCCATAGCATTGCCACCTTGTCCTGCTGCTGGGCCTCTACGCGTTTGACCAGTTCGGCAGGCGGCAATACACCTTCGGGCCGCACCTCGACCCGCAGCACCTCGCCATTGAACGCGCGTAGCAGTTCTTCCTGGAACGAATACAGGGCGCCGGTGATGCCCATCAACGCCAGCACCAAACCCGCGGTGATGCCAAACAACCAGTGCAGTTGGAACAGCGTCTTCTTCACCACCATCGATCACCCTGTGTACGGCCGCATAGGCGCGACGCCCGGGGATGTTAATGGAAGTGATAGTGGCCAGCAATTGAGATTGGTTAACATTCGTGAGGCTTTACAATCTTTACAGCCCCAGGGGTTAAAACCCGTCTGCTACACCGCCTGCGAAGGCAAGGCCCCAACGAAAACGGGGCCTTGCGGCCCCGTTCGGTGTTACAGGTAGTAGGACTTCAGCGGCGGGAAGCCGTTGAATTCCACAGCGCTGTAACTGGTGGTGTAGGCACCGGTGGACAGCCAGTACAGGCGGTCGCCAATGGCCAGGTTCAGCGGCAGGCCGTACTTGTAGTGCTCGTACATGATGTCGGCACTGTCGCAGGTGGGGCCGGCGATGACCACTTCTTCCATCTCGCCCTTTTTCTCGGTCCAGATCGGGAACTTGATGGACTCGTCCATGGTTTCGATCAGGCCAGAGAACTTGCCCACGTCGGTGTACACCCAACGCTCCACGGCGGTACGCGACTTGCGCGCCACCAGTACCACTTCACTGACCAGGATACCGGCGTTGGCGATCAGCGAGCGGCCTGGCTCCAGAATGATTTCTGGCAGGTCATCACCAAAGTCTTCCTTCAGGAAGCGGATGATTTCTTCGGCATAGGTTTCCAGGCTGTTGGTACGGGTGATGTAGTTGGCCGGGAAGCCACCCCCCATGTTGATCAGCTTCAGTTCGATGCCGTCTTCTTCCTTCAGGCGCTCGAAGATCACCTTGACCTTGGCGATCGCGGCGTCCCACACACTGATGTCACGCTGTTGGGAACCCACGTGGAAGGAAATGCCGTAAGGCACCAGGCCCAGGTCGCGGGCCAGGATCAGCAGGTCCATGGCCATGTCGGTCTGGCAGCCAAACTTGCGCGACAGCGGCCAGTCAGCGGTGGTGGAGCCTTCAGTGAGGATGCGCACGTACACTTTCGAGCCTGGTGCAGCCTTGGCGATGTTGCGCAGGTCGGCTTCCGAGTCGGTGGCGTACAGGCGCACGCCCTTCTCGAAGAAGTAGCGGATGTCCTTGGACTTCTTGATGGTGTTGCCGTAGCTGATACGGTCGGCGCTGACGCCGCGGTCCATCACCTTGTCGAGTTCGTAGATGGAAGCGATGTCGAAGTTCGAGCCTTTGTCCTTGAGCAGGTCGATGATCTCGACCGCCGGGTTGGCCTTGACCGCGTAGTAGACCTTGGCGAATTCGAAGCCGGCGCGCAGGTCGTCGTAGGCCTTGCTGATCATCTGGGTGTCGATGAGTACGAACGGCGTTTCCTGCTTGTCGGCAAAAGCCTTCATTTTCTGGAAGGTGTCGCGTGCGAAATAATCTTCGACCTGGATCGACATGCTCAGGGACTCCATGGGCAAACTGAAAATTTAAGTGGCTGCAAACTGAACGCCCTCCGTATCCCCACTTTGGTTCGCCTACTCAGTACTTGAGCCGGATGGATCGTTTCCAGCATGGACGTTCGGCGCGCACTTTAGGGCGTGAAGAATGCAGAATCAACAGGCAATCCCGGCGTGATCGCCGTGGATACACCCGCCACCCTTCGAATAACCGACTCGTATGACCGGCCGATGTTCCCCGGGCTGTTTCAAGCGTAAAGAATTGTGGAATAGCCCTGTTTCCAGGTGGTGTACACAGGCCCGCCCCCACAAGGACTTGCACGTTCTGGTGGGGGCAGCGCCGGTGGTGAGGGGCGCGGGGGTGTTCATATTTATGGCCACATTTATCGGGTACGGGCGTACCGGTATTTGTGCATAAATTTTTTGTTACTGACCGGCGATTCCTCGTTTGCGGCTGGCAGGTGGCACGTTACGAGGCGGCCACCTCGGCCGGCGAGACGATACTGGTCTTCATCCCGCGGGAGCGCCCCGAGCTCAGGTAGGCGGCGATCGACTCCTGGGTCACCTCGCCCAAGAACACCTGTTCGGCATCCAGTACCGGCAACCAGGCGCGGTTGAACTCGTACATGCGCGACAGCAGGATGCGCAAGTGCTCGTCGTGGGAGGCGGTGGCGTTGAAGGGGCGCAGGAAGTCGGCACAGGTACCTTGCTGGCGGTGCATGTCGCGGCGGCGCACGTAGCCCAGCGCTTTGTTCTGGCCATCGGTCACCACCACGTAGCGGCGGTCGTGTTCGTCCAGCAGGTCCAGGGCTTCGCCTACCGGCGTCTGCGGGCTTACCGAGGGCGCGTTGTCTGCCGCGTCTTCGGCACGCACCAGCAACAGGCGCTTCAACGTGCTGTCCTGGCCGACGAAGTTGCTGACGAAATCGTCTGCCGGGTGCGCCAGCAAGGTATCCGGGTGGTCCAGTTGCAGCAGTTTGCCGGCGCGGAAGATGGCGATCTTGTCGCCCAGCTTGATCGCTTCGTCGATGTCGTGGCTCACCATGATCACCGTCTTGTTCAGCGCGCGCTGCATTTCGAAGAACTCGTTCTGGATCATTTCGCGGTTGATCGGGTCCACCGCGCCGAACGGTTCGTCCATCAACAGCACCGGTGCATCTGCCGCCAGGGCACGGATCACGCCGATACGCTGCTGCTGGCCACCGGACAGCTCGCGGGGGTAGCGCTGCAGGTATTGCTTGGGTTCAAGCTTGATCATGTGCATCAGCTCGCGGGCGCGGTCGTGGCAGCGCTGCTTGTCCCAACCGAGCAGCCGTGGCACCACGGTGATGTTCTCTTCGATGGTCATGTTGGGGAACAGGCCGATCTGCTGGATCACGTAGCCGATGTGGCGACGCAGGGTCACCTCGTCCAGGCCGCTGGTGTCCTCGCCATTGATGAACACCTGCCCGGACGTAGGGGTAATCAGGCGGTTGATCATCTTCAGCGTGGTGCTCTTGCCGCAGCCCGAGGGGCCAAGGAACACGCAGATCTCGCCTTCGTTGACGGTAAGGCTGACCGCGTCCACGGCTTTGACATCCTTGCCGTTGGCGTTGAAGGTTTTGCTGAGGTTTTTCAGTTCGATCATGAGCGCATTCCTTCTGGAGTCAGGGCACGTTGCAGGGTTTGCAGCAGCAGGTCGGCAATGATTGCCAGCAGGCTGACCAGTACGGCGCCAACCAGCAGCATCGACATGTCGCTGCGGCTGATGGAGGTGAGGATGAGCACGCCAAGGCCGCCCGCGCCGATGGTGGCGGCGATGGTCATCACGCCGATGTTCATCACCACGGCGGTACGCACGCCGGCCAGGATCACCGGTACGGCGATGGGCAATTCGACCATGCGCAGGCGCTGGCCAAAGGTCATGCCGATACCGCGCGCGGCTTCACGGATGCCTGGCTCGACGTTGGTCAGCGCCAGGTAGGTGTTGCGCAGAATGGGCAGCAGTGAATAAAGGAACACTGCCGTGATCGCCGGCAACGGGCCCAGGCCCTGGCCGAACTTGGAGTAGAACGGCAACAGCAACCCGAACAGGGCGATGGAGGGGATGGTCAGCAGCACCGTGGCGCTGGCCTGCAGCGGGCCAGCCAGGAACGGGAAGCGGGTCATCAGGATGCCCAGCGGCACGCCGATGAGGATGGCCAGGCCCACGGCGATGCCCACCAGCATGATGTGCTGCCAGGTCAGTTGCAGGACCAATGCCCAGTCCAGGTGGGCGAACGTGTCGAACAGGCTCATGGGGTCACCTCGTGCAAGGGATGCTCACGCAGGAAGGCGGCGGCCACCGAAGACGGGCTCTGGTGCTGGACGTCGACCTTGGCGTTGAGCTGGCGCATGGTCTCGTCATCCAGTTGGTCGGCCAGGGGCGCCAGCAGCTCGGCGAGCTGGGGGTGGGCGTCCAGTACGGCTTTGCGGATCACCGGCCCTGCGGTGTAGTCAGGGAAGTAGTGCTTGTCGTCTTCCAGCAGCTTGAGCTTGAACGCGTTGAGCCTGCCGTCAGTGGTGTACACCAGCCCTGTAAACACCTGGTTGTTGCGCAGGGCGGTATAGACCAGCCCGGCATCCATCTGCCGGATGTTGGCCCGGCCCAGGTGCATGCCGTAGCGCGTCTGCAAGCCATCAAGGCCGTCCGGGCGGTTGGCGAACTCGGTGTCCAGCGCCACCAGGTGCTTGCGCGATTGCTCGGCCTCAAGCACTTCGTTCAGCTGGCTGATGGTGTTCACCTGCGGGTATTCACGGGCGACTTCACTGGGCAGGGCCAGGGCATAGGTGTTGCTGAACTTCGATGGCTTGAGCCATACCAGGCCCTTGCGTGCGTCCAGTTCCTTGACCTTGGCGTACGTGGCCTCGGGGCTGGGCATGCGCTCGTCGATGTGGTTGTACGACACCAGCGATACGCCGGTGTATTCCCACATCAGGTCGAGCTGGCCGGTTTCCTGGGCCTGGCGTGCCAGGCTGCTGCCCAGGCCGCCGGTGACGCGAACGTCAAAGCCGTTGGCGCGCAGGTATTGGGCGGTGATTTCGGCCAGCACGGTCTGTTCGGTGAACACCCGGGCGCCGATACGGATCAGCGGTTTTTCCGCTGCCTGGGCAAAACCTGACAACAGCAGGCCCGCGCCCAGGAGCAAGGCGATAACTTTTTTCATGGGTTCCCTCAAGTGGTCAGGCCAGGCCGCGTTCCAGCCAGCGTCTGCTGGAAAAACTCACCAACGCATCCAGCAGTAGCGCCAGCAGTGCGGTGCAGGCTGCGCCAAGCAGCAACTGCGGTTGGTTGTTCAGGGCGATGCCAGGGAAGATCAGGCTGCCCAGGCTGTTGGCACCGATCAGAAACGCCAGCGGCGCAGTGCCCACATTCAGTGCCAGGGCCACCCGCACGCCGCCGACGATGATGGGCACGGCGTTGGGCAGTTCCACCTGCCACAGTTGCTGGCGCGGCGTCATGCCGATGCCGGTGGCGGCTTCCTTGAGCGAGGCGGGTACGTTCTTGAGGCCTTCGTAGGTGTTGCGCACGATGGGCAGGAGGGAGGCGAGGAACAGGGCGAAGATCGCAGGCCCTGCGCCGATGCCCAGAACGCTGAGGGCGATGGCCAGTACGGCCAGGGGGGGGATGGTGTTGCCAACGTTGAAGAACTGCATGAAGCGCTCGGCTTTGTCGACCCTGTGCGGTCGACTCAAGGCAATGCCGGCGGGGATGCCCACGGCCAGTGCCGCCGCCATCGAAGCCAGCACCAGCACCAGGTGCGCTTGCAGGTAGAACGTCAGATCGTCGCGATAGCGCGCGATTGTGTCGAGGCCGATCCAGTGGACCAGCAGGGCCAGGATGACGAGCACGGTGGCCCATCCCAACAGCCCTTTTCCGTAGCGTTTCGCCACAGGTGGACTCCTTTTTGTCGTCGGCGAGCACACTTCTTCTTGGCCGGCCCGATCGGGCGGCGGGTGGTGTGTTCGCGAGTAGCAGCGTGATGCCTGCAGGGCAGGTCGGTCATGCCATGAGTCGAGCCCCGTCAGGCTCGTGGATGCTGGTGAAACCAGCCCTGAACCGAGGTGGGTTACAGGGGAGTGGACGTCTCCGGGGGGCATAAGGTTCCCATCTGAGGCGGCATTTGGCCAGTGTTAATCACTGGTCAAGGTGAATTATGGCGAGAAAAAGCAGCGGTTAAATACGCTGTAGGCGTTGAAATAACTGCCCTGCGGGCATTCGTCAGGATCAGGCATTTATCGTATGGGTTGGCACTGGCTGGCAAGCCACAAGTGCCGCCTGTGGGCGCGGGCTCACCCGCGAAGCGGCCGGCGCAGGCACAGCTGATTCCTCCGGTTTTAGTCCAGGGCCAATTTCAGGTATGATACCGCCCCTTTTTCATCCCCCAGTCAGGCGATTTCCCATGACCAACCAGGCCGCCGAAGTCGCGAAGCGCCGCACTTTCGCAATCATTTCCCACCCCGACGCCGGTAAGACCACCATCACCGAGAAGCTGCTGCTGATGGGCAAGGCCATCTCCGTCGCCGGTACCGTGAAGTCGCGCAAGTCCGACCGCCACGCCACCTCCGACTGGATGGAAATGGAGAAGCAGCGTGGTATCTCCATCACCACCTCGGTGATGCAGTTCCCGTACCGCGAGCACATGATCAACCTGCTCGACACCCCCGGCCACGAAGACTTCTCGGAAGACACCTACCGTACCCTCACCGCGGTGGACTCGGCGCTGATGGTGCTTGACGGCGGTAAAGGCGTCGAGCCGCGCACCATCGCCCTGATGGATGTGTGCCGGCTGCGTGACACCCCCATCGTCAGCTTCATCAACAAACTCGACCGCGACATCCGCGACCCGATCGAACTGCTGGACGAGATCGAGGCGGTGTTGAAGATCAAGGCCGCGCCGATTACCTGGCCGATCGGTTGCTACCGCGACTTCAAGGGTGTGTACCACCTCACCGGCGATTACATCGTGGTATACACGCCGGGCCACGGCCACGAACGCACCGAAGCCAAGATCATCCAGCACCTGGACTCCGACGAGGCCCGTGCCCACCTGGGCGACCAGTACGATGGGTTCGTCGAGCAGCTTGAGCTGGTGCAGGGCGCCTGCCATGAGTTCAACCAGCAGGAGTTCATCGACGGCCAGCTCACGCCGGTGTTCTTCGGTACTGCGCTGGGCAACTTCGGTGTGGACCATGTGCTGGACGCCGTGGTCGACTGGGCGCCGCGCCCGTTGGGCCGGGTGGCACATGAGCGCACCGTGGAGCCGGTGGAAGAGAAGTTCACCGGTTTTGTGTTCAAGATCCAGGCGAACATGGACCCGAAACACCGGGACCGCATTGCCTTCATGCGCATCTGCTCGGGCAAGTACGAAAAAGGCATGAAGATGCGCCATGTGCGCACCAACAAGGACCTGCGTATCGGTGATGCGCTGACGTTCTTCTCCTCCGAGCGTGAACAGCTGGAAGAGGCCTTTGCCGGCGACATCATCGGCCTGCACAACCACGGCACCATCCAGATCGGCGACACCTTCACCGAAGGCGAGGCGCTGGGCTTCACCGGCATCCCGCACTTCGCCCCGGAGCTGTTCCGCCGCGTGCGCCTGAAAGACCCGCTGAAGTCCAAGCAGTTGCGCCAGGGCCTGCAGCAGCTGGCGGAAGAAGGCGCCACCCAGGTGTTCTTCCCCGAGCGCAGCAACGACATCATCCTGGGCGCCGTGGGTGTGCTGCAGTTTGATGTGGTGGCCAGCCGTTTGAAGGAAGAATACAAGGTCGAGTGCGCCTACGAGCCCATCACCGTCTGGTCGGCGCGCTGGATCACTTGCGACGACAAGAAGAAGCTCGAGGACTTCCAGAACAAGGCCATGGAGAACCTGGCCATCGACGGTGGTGGTCACCTGACCTACCTGGCACCGACGCGGGTCAACCTGGCACTGATGGAAGAGCGCTGGCCTGACATCAAGTTCCGCGCTACCCGCGAGCACCACTGACAGCTGCTGAAAGCAGCTGTCAGCAGCTTCAAGCCTCAAGCTGCAAGCTACAAGAAGAAGCGGACCTGTGTCGGGCCGCACTGCTTGCAGCTTGCAGCTTGCAGCTTAAAGCTTGTGGCTAGCAGCCGCTGTCAATTGCCGGCCTTGATGCTGGTCCATATCCGGGTGCGGATGCGGTCGATCTTGGCGGGCATGGCTTCCAGGGCGTAGAGCTTGCCCATCACCGCTTCGCTCGGGTAGATCATGCTGTTGCCCTTCAGGGCCGGGTCCACCAGGCTGTCAGCGTTCAGGTTGCCATTGGCGTACTGCACATGGTTGCTGATGTTGGCCATCACCTGCGGCTCCAGCAGGTAGTTCATGTAGGCATACCCTGCCTTTTCATCCGGTGCATCGGCCGGCATTGCCACCATGTCGAACCACAGCGGGGCACCCTCCTTCGGGATCGAGTAGCCGACCTTGACCCCGTTATGCGCTTCCTCTGCGCGGTTCTTGGCCTGCAACACATCCCCCGAGAAGCCCACCACGACGCAGATATCACCATTGGCCAGGTCGCCGGTGTACTTCGATGAATGGAAGTAGCTGATGTAGGGCCGTACTTGCATCAGCAGCGCCTTGGCCTTGTCGTAGTCCGCCGGGTTCTGGCTGTGGTGGGGCAGGCCGAGGTAGTGCAGGGCGATTGGCAGCAGCTCCGGGCCGTTGTCCAACACCGCTACGCCGCACTGCTTCAACTTGCTCATGTACTCAGGCTTGAAAATCAAGTCCCAGGAGTCGACCGGTGCATTGTCACCAAGCACGGCCTTGACCTTGTCGATGTTGTAGCCGATGCCGGTACTGCCCCACAGGTACGGGAAGCCATACTGGTTGCCTGGGTCATTGACCTCCAGTGCCTTGAGCAGCACCGGGTTGAGGTTTTTCCAGTTGGGCAACTGCGACTTGTCCAGGCGCTTGAGTGCCTTGCCCTGGATTTGCCGGGCCATGAAGTGGTTGGAAGGGAACACCACGTCGTACCCGGAATTGCCCGTCATCAACTTGCCGTCCAGGGTCTCGTTGCTGTCGTACACGTCATAGGTGGGCACGATGCCGGTGGCTTGCTGGAAGTTCTTCAGGGTGTCGGGCGCGACGTAGCTGGACCAGTTGTAGATCTTTACCGTTTCGGCGGCACCGGCCACGCTGGCGGCCAGCATCAGGGGGGCGATCAGGAGTGTGCGCATGTCGGGTTTACCTTGCTTTGTCTGTTGTTATCGAAGGCAGGCGATCAGCGGATCAGAATTGTGCGTTACCTCAATGGGTGTCTTGGGGATTCGGTTAGGGCTGCTAGGCGCCTGTCTTAATATCGCCAGCGCCTGTCGAATCGAGCGCCGCCCGCGCGGCGCATCGCGAGCTGGCGCTCGCTCCTACGTTTGTTTCTGGCCAGTCATGCCGCGCGACCGCCTTGTTTGTACAACATGCGCATATTTCATAGCATTAATTGGCCCGAACTAAATGTAGGAGCGAGCGCCAGCTCGCGATGCGCCGCGCGGGCGGCGCTCGATTCCACAGGCGCTCCCTCTCGGGAGGCAGGCACCCAACGTCCTATCAATGCATAAAGCCTTCCATGAAGTCCGCAAGGTGGCTGGCCAGGCGCCGGCGCCAAGGCGGGGTAGCCGGGTTGGCGAGGGTACGGTCCTCGTGGACGAAACTCTGGATGATGGCGTTGTAGCCCAGCCAGCGGCAGGGTTCGGGCGGCCAGCTGGCCAGGCTGGCGAGCGGGCGGTTGTCGTGCACCCAGGGCTGGCCGGTGAGGGCGTTGTGCTGGTTCAGAATCAGCGCCGCCAGTGTGCGCCCGCCCAGGTTGGTGGCCCCCACGCCCTCACCGCCATACCCGCCCGCCAGGGCAATGCCACGCTGGCGGTCGCACAGCATGTGCGGGCGGAAACGCCGGGCCATGCCCAGGTTGCCGCCCCAGGTGTGGGTAATGCGCGCGTGCTGCAGCTGCGGGAACAGGTCGCTGAACAGGTAGCGGCGCAGTTCCACTTCATGGGCTTGGAGGTTGAAGTCGTCCCGCAGCCTGCCGCCAAAGCGGTAGCCGCCCCGTGCGCCGAAAACCAGGCGGTTGTCGGTGGTGCGCTGGCCATAGGTGACCTGGCGGCTGCCTTCGCTGAATGCCTGCCCCCGATCCAGCCCGATTTCATCCCACGTGGTGTCGGGCAGCGGCTCGGTGGCGACCAGCAGGCTCTGTACCGGCAGTTGATGCTTGCCCAGCGGTGGCAGGCTGGCAGCATAGCCTTCCACTGCCGGCACGATCCACTGGCAGCGGATGCGTGCCAGGGGCGTGCTGACCTCGCCCGACCGCCAGTCAAGCGCGGGCGTGTTCTCATAAATCGGCACCCCCAGGGCTTCTACGGCACGGGCAAGGCCGCGGGCCAGCTTCGCCGGTTGGATGGTGGCGGTGTGCGGGCTGTAGATGGCGCCATAGGCATTGCTGATACGCACTTGGGCGTCCAGCTGCTCGGGGCGCAGCCACCGGTAGTCGTCCTCGGTCATGCCTTGGCGATACAGGTCGTCGAGGTAGGCGCGCAGGCTGCGCTCCTGCTCGGGGTAGCGGGCGGCGCAGTACAGCACGCCCCCCTTGCGGTAGTCGCAATCGATGCCCTCACGCTGCAGCACGTTCCCAACCTCGTCGGGAATGGCGTGCAGCAGGTCGATGCTGGCCCGGCGTTGTTGCGGCGAGAGGCTCGCCAGCAGGCGGTCCTCACCCAGCAGGTTGCCCATCAGCCAGCCGCCATTGCGCCCTGACGCGCCGAAGCCGGCGATGTTGGCCTCGATCACCACGATGTTCAGCTGCGGCGCCTGGCGCTTGAGGTAATAGGCGGTCCACAGGCCGGTGTAGCCGGCGCCGATGATGCACACGTCTGCCTCGAGGCTCTCGCGCAGGGCCGGGCGAGCGCACAGCGGCTCGTCAAGCTGGTCCATCCACAAGCTCAGGCTGCGCAGGGGTTGCATTGGGGCGGGCTCCACATCCGGCGGGGTATGTGGCGATCCTAGTGGCGAACCCTGGCGGTTGTCTTACGTGCGTGCACGCAGGGAAATCTGCTTCAGGTACGCCTTGGGCGTAAGGCCGGTGTGTTCGCGGAAGCATTTATAGAATGCCGACAGCGAGTTGAAACCGGCGCTGAACGCCAGGTCGTCGATGGGCGTGGTGGCGCTGTCCTCGTCCAGGGTCGCCATCAGGTGGTGCAGGCGCGCCTGGTTCACGTAGCGGTAAAAGCTTTGCCCCAGCACCTGGTTCAGCAGGTAGGAGATCTGGTTGCGGCTGTAGCCGCTGGCGTTGGCCACCTGCTGCAGGTCCAGTTCCGGGTCCAGATAAGGGCGATGCCCCTGGAAGTAATGCTCCAGGTCCTGGGCCATGGTCGACAGCTGGCGGGGTGAAAGGCCCAGGCGGCTGGTGGCCGGGCGTAAACCACCCCCGCTGTGGGGGCTGCCGTCCTGGCGCACCAGGGTAGCGTATTCATTCACCCGCCAGATCAGCCCGTCCCGGACCGTGATCGCCTCGCTGGACTGGAACGCCACCAGCCCATCTCCCCCTTGCACAGTGACCTGGTACTGGATGAATGCGGTACAGCCGTCAACGCGTATCCGGTCGCTGTGCACGATGTCTTCCCCGGCCGCGTGGGGCAGGCAGGCGCGCACGTAGTCGCGCAAGTCCTGGTACCCCAGCACGCGGTTCTGGAAGAAGTCGTGGTACTGGATATCGGGGTGGTACAGGGCCAGCACGCCATCGAGGTCACGGTACTTCCAGCACAGGTGGTAGCGCAGGACGGTATCGGCAGTGAGCGGCGTCTGGGCCGCGCCATCGGGTAGGGTCATGGGCAAATGATGCCTCGTCGCCCGGCTTGCCACAAGAATGCAGAACACCTGACCCCAGCAGCCCATTCGCGCATTTTGCACGATGAAAATATGACGTTTTTTTCTAAGTGCTTGATTTGTATAGACGTCATTTTTTGTGACAGCTGGCACAGCCGCTGCAACGTTTACTGCGCGAATGGACTTCTCGCTAACAACATACAGGCGAACACATCATGATCCCCTCTGCCGACTACTCCGTTGTCGATACACAAAGCCGCTCAGGTGTTTCCTGGGCGGCGATCTTCGCTGGCGCCGCTGCTGCAGCCGCCGTATCTCTCATACTGGTAGTGCTGGGTGCGGGGCTTGGCTTTGCGGCCACCTCGCCCTGGGCCAATGAGGGGGCAAGCGCGAAAGCCTTGGGCATTTCCACCATTGTCTGGTTGTTGGTGACGCAGATCATCGCTTCCGGCCTGGGTGGCTACCTGGCCGGTCGCCTGCGCGTCAAATGGGCGAACCTGCATGGCGATGAAGTGTATTTCCGTGACACTGCGCATGGCTTCCTGTCCTGGGCTGTCGCCACGCTGGTGGCGGCCATGCTGATACTGGGCACCGCAGGCAACCTGGTAGGTGCCGGCGCAAGTGCTGCGTCGCAGGCAGCGGGTGTAACGGTAGCGGCAGGCGGTGCAGCGGCTTCGCAAGCCTCGGACGACTCCTTGGGCTACTTCGTTGATGGCCTGTTCCGTGGCGAAGGCCCGGCGCCGGTCAGCGATGATGCTGCCAATGGCGTAGCGGCCCGCATTTTGGCCAAGGGTGCTGCCGGTGACGGTGCACTGGCCCCGGAAGACCGCGCCTACCTGGCACAGCTGGTGGCTCAACGTACCCGCATGACCCAGGCTGAAGCTGAAGCCCGTGTGGACCAGGTAATGGCTCAGATCCAGCAGCTCAAGACCGACGCCAAGCAGGCGGCCGACACCGCTGCCAAAGTGGCCGCATGGACTGCCCTGTGGACCTTCGTCGCCCTGCTGTGCGGCGCCTTCTTCGCCAGCGTCGCCGCCCTGTACGGTGGCCGTCGCCGCGATCACGTGCAGTGGGTTGAAGGCGACTACGTCGCTCACCGCACCATTCAACGATAAGCAAGGAGAATAACTATGCGCTCGATTCTACTGTGGATGCTGGGTATCCCAATTCCAATCATCATTCTTATCGCATTGTTCGTGCACTGATCGCTGCACTGACAACATGCACTTGTCTAGTCCTGAAATAGGTTTACACCTGCTCAGGTAGGCCGATAGGCCTCAAAACGCCCGATGCACCGCATCGGGCGTTTTGTTTTTCAGGGCCATATGAGGCCGCTCCGTGTTGTAGATCTGCACCGCCTCATCAACCATCTTTCTTGCTTGCTCCAAATTATCTGGATTGCTCAGCAGCAGCTCTGTTTTGAGGATTCCGTTGATCCGTTCGGCCAGCGCGTTCTGGTAGCAGTCGTATCCGTCAGTCATCGAGCATTGGACCCCGTTCCGCGCATGCAGTGACTGGTATAGCGCTGAGCAGTATTGAATACCTCGGTCCGAGTGATGGACTAACGGCTGGAGACGCCGCCGCTTGCGCAGGGCCTGTCTAAAGGCTTGCGCAACCGACTCGGCATGCAGGCTCTCGTGCACATGATGGCCAACAATCTTTCTGGAGTAAGCATCTGTTACCAGGCTCAGGTACAGCGGGCCGCTTCTGGTTGGCAGGTAAGTGATGTCCGCTACCCAAACGTGCTCTGGCCCTGATGGGACA